>JAIMAD010000076.1 GCA_023512145.1 Bacillus sp. (in: firmicutes)
CCCTTTACCAAAGTAGATCTAATAGGAATAGCCCTTGGTATTTTACAAATACCTTTCTTATTCCTAATTTTTAAAGTATTTACACGTTTCAGTTTTGTCAGTAAAGCAGTAAGAGTCTTTTTGTTACTACTTTCTGGTCTTTCAGCTACATTAATTATAGGAATAATTCTAGGACAAGTCTTACCTGACTTATTAAGCTAACGGGTGCTTTAGTGAAATAACTAATGCTCAATTTTGCAGCTCTTTAGCATTTTTCAATCTTTCACAATCGGGCGCTTTAATGAAGCAACGAAAAAAGCCTAATTTCTCAATTTTAATGCTGAGAAATTTGGCCTTTTATATTGGTATTTCCTTAATGTTGTAAATCCGCATTTTCTTACGCTACCCCTATATTGGTTACCAACTTTAATGTAAATATAATTTTTTCTTAACTGCCCAATATCGTTGATTTTATTGGATTTTTGGGTTACCAACTATAATGTCACTGAACACTGAAAAAACAGGAGGAAAAAGAAACGGTTGGGGGAAGAACTGCATTTGGCGATTGGAAAATGGGAGAAAAGCAGGAAGGGCAAGGGGTTTGAGAGGAGGGGTGAGTGAACATTATCGTTTTGCAACTACTTTAGACTCAATTAAAAGAACTAGAGGATAAACTAAAGTTAAAAATAAAGCCAGATAAGTAGAGTTTTCAAAAAAGGTTTTAAATCTGTCAATTGACCATCCTTGCTCTCCTATAATCCAATACGCAATTTTATTTGAGAGTCCTACACCATCGTTTGCTTCAGGAATTAGGCTTTGTGTGTAATTTTGAGATAAACTAATTGCTACAATTATTGATAAAGCAGTAGCAATTAATATTCCCTTAGAATAAGCGTTAATAATACCAGCTTTTTTAATTAAAACAATTGAAATTAGCACTAAGATTACACAAATACTAATAAATAACACTTATATCACCCCTTTTTAAAAAATATACCCTTTCTTTAGTTATACTGAAAAATAGTAAGGTGTATATTGTTAATTGAAAATTCCAGATTTTCCAGGTTATTTAAAATAAAATTATTCCACTTATCTAAACAAATCAAGGTCCTAAGTTTGTTAACATTGAAAACTATAAATACTTAATGAACATAGTAAGTAATCAAAGCTAGAAAATAGGCTATTTTTGTTTCGTTATTTATAATGAATAGGGTCAAAAATCATACTGTATATAACTGCGTTTATACTTCAATAAGAGCCATTTTATGGTAGTGAGGTTATTGTAAGTATATAATGGAAGCTCAACGTTTAGGTTCGTTAAATTTCACTAATAGTAAAGTTTTACACTAAAGAGCGATACTATTAGATAATTCAGCTGTAAAAGTGACGCTAGTTTCTTTCAACAGAACAGTAGTTGTTACTAACGGGGAGTGATACTAGTGAATAATTTACCTGAAAATATTTGGACATCTTTGACCGTACTGCACAAAGACCTCCTTGTTGCAAAGGAGGTTCTGTATAATAAGTGTGGTTTTGACTGCACTTTCCCGAGAGTGGAAGCTGAAAGTTCGGATTATGCAGCTTACACCTTTAAAATTAACGGGTTATTTATTAAATATCGAGCGGCTAAAATTACGCCAACCAAGATAGGTCAATTTGTTACTTTGTGGAAGAGAGATGGAAAGGGACCTATTCAGCCATTTGACATTTCAGATAATATAGATTTATTTATTATTAGCACTCGAAATGACAACTATTTCGGACAGTTTATTTTTCCGAAAACTGTTTTGCTTGAGAAAGGAATAATATCAGGGAGTAACAATGAAGGTAAACGAGCCATTAGAGTTTATCCTCCATGGGACAATGCAACAAATAAACAAGCGCAAAAAACTCAGCAATGGCAATTAGAATATTTCTTGGAAATTGTACAAGATAAACCAACAGATTTAGTCAGGGCAAAAAGACTTTTTCAGAGATAAAAATAGCATTTTATTTTAAAAAGTGGGTCGAGAGTTTACTCAACTATCGGACGCGATAGTGGAAGAGGCGTTGATTACAAACCCGAGGTATAGTACATGTCTGATTAGTTAGTTACTAATATTAATGTCGGTGACCATGATAATTTATGGTGAAGATTGATAAATTTACCTCTTCGGATATGATTTCCGAAAAGGTTTTTTTTAGATAGTATAATATATTTTATAGGGGGAAGATGTAATGTCTATTAAATAGTATACAAGGGTTAAAGGGCAAAAATCGTGGGTAAGATTTGTTTGGATCATCTCATGGAGGAGGTCACTCAAATTAACAGTGTTCAACGAGGTGATATTGCTACTCTAATCAGACAAGATGGTGTGGAGCATTATTACCGCTGAAGAGATGACCGATAATAACAGGATAAATTTTTTTGTTATTGAATGTAAAGTATACTTGACATAGTGTAAAGTAAATAATACACTGTGTATATAAAGTTTTACTTTTTGTAAAAATTAGTAGACAAGGGGAAAAATACATGTCCTATCAAGAAAAGAAAAATATCGTATCTTTAATTAGCACTTTACTGATTTTTTCGCTCTATTCCATGTATGTGTTTCAGATGTACCAAGAAGGAAGCTTTCATGCAACAGATATGTTCAAATTTTGGGGTTCCTTCATCCTCATCTTAATCGCGGTATCGGTTGTAGCAAAAATTATCATTCATATAATTTTCAATATCATCTATCGAATAACTACTAATGAAAAAGAGCCTTCATTTTCTGATGAACTAGACAAGTTAATTCATTTTAAAGCAACAACGATGTCTCATTATGTGTTTGTCGTGGGCTTTCTTCTAGCAATGGGATCATTGGTCATCGATGTGCCAACTTATGTCATGTTCATCATCCTTATCTTTTCAGGGGTAGTCTCTGATGTGGTTGGAATGATCACAGAGATATATCTTTATCGGAGAGGAGTCTAAGATTAAGATGGGGAAATGTCTAATCAGTAACAACATTCGGAGCTTGCGCTTTAACCATAATGAAATGACGCAACAACAACTAGCGGATAAAGTAGGTGTAACACGACAAACCATCTTTGCCATTGAAAAAGGAAATTACTCCCCTTCACTGGAATTAGCTTTTCGGATTGCTCTCGTTTTCAACATACCGTTGGAGGAGATATTCTCTTTTGAGTTAAAGAATTAAATACGATAATTTGGAGTTTAAACCCAATAAGGAGGAGTATTTATGAAAGCTATAGTTTCTAGTAAATATGGTTCACCTGATGTTCTTGAAGTAAAAGAGGTCAAAAAACCTATACCTACGGACAACCAAGTACTGGTAAAAGTTCATGCTGCATCCGTAAATTATGGCAACTTGGTTCTTTTGAGAGGGAAACCGTTCTTAGCCCGTTTTGCGTTTGGTCTTCTAAAACCAAAATACTCCATACCTGGAGGGGACATGGCAGGTCGGGTTGAAGCGGTTGGAAAAAACGTTAAGCAGTTCCAACCGGGCGATGAGGTGTTCGGAGACCTATCTGGTTGTGGGTGGGGTAGTTTTGCCGAATATGTAGCAGTTCCCGAAATTGCATTAGCATTAAAACCAGCTAATATATCTTTCGAGGAAGCTGCTGCGGTACCTATGGCTGCAGTCACGGCCCTTCAGGCTCTACGGGATAAAGGCAATATTCAGTCGGGGCAAAAGGTTTTGATTAATGGTGCCTCTGGTGGTGTGGGGACTTTCGCAGTACAGATTGCCAAATCATTCGGGGCTGAGGTAACTGCTGTTTGCAGTACAAGAAATTTAGATATTGTGCGATCGATTGGTGCAGACCATGCCATTGATTATACTAAGGAAGATTTTACTCAAAAAACGCAACGTTATGACCTGATTCTTGCTGTTAACGGATATCAATCGATTTCAGCCTATAAACGTGCATTAAATCTCAATGGAAATTATGTTATGGTCGGAGGTTCCGGAGCTCAAATGTTCCAAGCCATGGCATTGGGTCCTTGGATATCAATGGCAGGGAGTAAGAAAATGGGTAACATGTTACAAAGGGCAAACCAAAAGGATCTGGTTTTTATGCAAGGACTTCTTGAAGCCGGCAAAGTAAAACCTGTTATTGATAGATCTTATAAGTTGAGTGAAATCCCCGAAGCTTACAGGTATTTTGAAGAAGGACACGCTCAAGGAAAAGTGGTCATCACTGTCTGAAGAGTGAATCCATATTCCTATTATTAACACCAATCGTCAGGCAGCCGAGGAAAATAATTATCCAATCCATATAGGGCCGATTGTCCTTTTATTTCCTAATTATTAATTGATTTGGTTTCTTGCACTGCAAGGGGAAGAAGCAGAAGAACCGTCCCCTTGCTTCCTTTCTCAGCATTACCCGTTTTATTCTATATTTATAGTGTTAATGTTTCTAATAAAAAGAAGTAAGGTATATAATAAAAATTAATGACTAATCATTTAGATACTTTATTTGGAGGAATATTAAATGAAGAAGATATCGTTTTTATTATTCTTTTTCTTTTTGCTGGTTTTCTCTTCAACTGTTTCGGCACATACAGGATTAGAGAAATCATACCCAGCTGAGGGACAAACTATAACGGATGAATTACAAGAAATCACTTTAGATTTTGAAACGAAGATTGAAACGGGGAGCACGTTTAGTCTTATTTTTGAGGATGGTAATGAGGTTCTAATTGAAAATATTCAAATCGTAGAAAATAGGTTATCGGCTACTACGAAGGAAACAGTAAAGAACGGTAACTACACGCTAAAATGGAAAATTATTGGAGCGGATGGACATCCGATTGAAGGTGAGTATCAATTTGTTGTTGCACAAGTAATTGAAGAACCAGATGCTACCAACAACCCAAATGATGACTCGAATGGATCAATAACGACAACTGAAGAAGGAAACACAAATGAATCACCATCCCCAGCAAAAGAAGAAACAGGAAATACTTCAGCTGTTTCAGAAGAAATAGATGAAAGCAATGATTCGAAACCTATTATACCAATCGTTATTGGTATTTTACTTTCGATTGCAATTGGAACAACAATTTGGCTCGTAAAGAAAGGTAAAAAATGATATACCTGCTTTATGTAACAGAAACATTATTATACGTATGTTTTTCAATTCTATTGGGTTGTTTTATTATTCAGATGGTTCCAGAGGATAGAAAACCAAAAGTTACTATTCATAAACGGTGGCTTCAACTCTCGATACTAGGGATTGTCTTTTTATCCTTCATGCCGATTCTGCAATTGATTGTCTTATTTTATGAACAAATTGGACTTCTATTAACAATACAAAACATATTTTCATCTTTCGAGCTCGGCAAAGCTTGGCTATTCACATTAGTTATTGCGATTTTCTTTTATCTATTTGTTTCAATCTTCCCAGTATTAAACAAACGATATGCAATTATGTCGATACTATTTACTTTGTGTCTCATTTTAACAATAAGCTGGGCTAGTCATCCCGCAACTCTTTCCGAGTGGTCAGGATTTGGTTATCATTCTATTCACTTTACAGCAGTGTGCGTTTGGGTTGGAACTCTGCTTGTTGTTAGTTGGTTTTCAAAAGATAATGAGAATTGGTTGTCATTTTTGAAGTGGTTCACGCCTGTGGCTTTGGCTTGCCTTTCTTTAACAATTGTATCTGGCTTTTTTATTATGACAATAATTGTAGATCTTAACGATTATCCTAATTCATGGACGATTGATTATGGCCATTCATTATTAATTAAACATATCATCATTGTGCCAATTCTTATTTTTGCATTTATAAATGGTTTTTGGGCAAAGAAAAGAGTAAAAAAAGAAAAAGACTTTAATCCGATACCATGGGTAAAAGCTGAGAGTATTCTATTAATCCTTATTTTTGCAGCAACGGGGGTTCTTGGTCAACAAGAGCCACCACACAATATCGATAATACTATTCAAAGTAGTGGGGTTTCGCCACTTTTTCAACTTTTTTATGGTGGGAGTTTGACGTCACCAATTAATATCCAATTAGGGTTTAATTTTACGAGTAGTTTATTAGCTATATTGTCTCTGTTCTTTTTATTCATTGTTTTATTAGCTTTTCTAAAAAAAGCCCCTCCGATTGTTTCTTTTATTATGAGTTTGTTATGTGCTCTTTCAGTTTATTTCGCTTTAATGGTAGGTATTTCTTAAAAATTCTAAGCAGAAAAACTTAGATACAATGAATTTGCGTCCTAAACTTTCATTAGTTTAGGACTTTTTTAAGAGATTAGGAATTATAAGTTTTGACATTGAGAATTGCCCGTGCTGCAGTGCCTAGGGGCTCGATGGAAAAAAACCCCCCTTTTTTCATAGGTCACAAGTCAATCCGTCGAAAAGGTTAAAGAGCAACCTTTCCGCCGGCTCGTCTTGTGCTTGTCGCCCCTAGGAAAAAATGTACTACTTTTTTCCCTGACCAATGCGCTTGCGCTTTTCTAATAAATCAGAACTGGAATGGTGAACAAGCCTTGAAAACATTCAAAAAAGTTTATATCGAAATTACAAGTGTATGTAACCTTGCTTGTAGCTTCTGTCCTCCAACGAGTCGAAAGGCGGATATTATTAAACTAGACGCATTTAATAACATATTAGATCAGATCAAACCGCATACAAAATATATTTATCTTCATGTCAAAGGGGAGCCTCTTCTCCATCCTAGAATCGATGAATTGCTGGATGCCAGCCATGCCAAGGGATTTAAGGTGAATATAACAACAAATGGGACACTTATAAATAAAAACAGGGATAAACTATTGGGGAAACCGGCGCTGCGTCAAATGAACTTCTCGCTTCATAGTTTTGATGGACATGAGGGGTCTACCAATCGAGAGGAATACTTATCTACTATTCTTTCGTTTGTCCGTGAAGCTGTGAAACATAATGTGATCATATCGTTTCGATTATGGAATCTAGCACAAGATAATTTAGCGAATGCAGAAAAGAGTAGAAACCGGGAAACTTTAGAAATCTTGGAGAAGGAGTTTAACCTAGATTACAAGATTGAAGAAAAAGTGGTACCAGGTGGTGGAGTTAAGATTGCGAATCGAATTTATATTAACCAGGACCATGAATTCGTGTGGCCTAGTTTACAGGCACCAGAGGATGATGGAAAAGGATTTTGTCATGCGCTTCGCAGTCAAGCCGCCATTCTTGTCGACGGAACGGTCGTCCCTTGTTGTCTTGATGGAGAAGGTGTGATTGATTTAGGAAATATCAATAGCACACCCTTCTCTGAAATTGTAGAGGGTGAGAGAGCGAATAATCTCTTCGATGGATTTTCCAGAAGAGAGGCTGTTGAAGAAATGTGCATGAAGTGCGGATATAGAAAGAAGTTTGGTGCTTAAAACTTATTCTAATCCTAGCGTAAAATTTAAGGGGAGTAAAATGTCATTTACTCTAGGTAATGTGAAGAAAATTGTAGATAATAATAATTAATGGATAAAAATGTACACTTGGTAGGAGCTGCGAAGTATTGTACTCCAAACGTGCTTTAATTTTGTTGACATATGCTATACTATAATTAATCAATCCTGTTCAGGTTGTCAGCTAGTAAAAAGGTGTGCCCTGAAAAGGCCATTACCGTGACAGGTTCGATTGCTCTGACTGTTACAAAAAGCACATCTGTATTGACCAAAATGTGCAACATCTGTAAAAGTAGCTTTCAAACCTTGTGTGAACATGATGAAAAATGCACGGTCTACACGAATCGGAAAGCTGGTTACTTAACAAGTAAAACATGCTAAAGATGAAAAGAGATGGATAAAATGTTCTCAAATATTGGAATACCAGGTTTAATTATCGTTTTAGTACTTGCCCTAATCATATTTGGTCCTAAGAAACTACCTGAATTAGGAAGGGCAGTCGGTCAAACCTTAAAGGAATTCAAGAAATCTACAAACAGTTTGATGGACGATGAAAATGAAAATGTTGAAGAAAAAGATAAAGAAAAAGTAAAGACGTTATAAATGAGTGAACGGACAAAGGCCCATCTGTGGTGCTGTTCGTTAAAATATTTTGTTGAAGCGAAAAAATTTACAACATTTGGAACTATCGAATCTGGTAGTTCCTTTTTGTATTTTAATTAGATTTGTTAGTGGGTTAGGCTTTATAATGAAGAAATGGGAGGTTGGGGTGAGGGATTTGCTCACTGCCTTACCTTAGTGAAAATGAAGAAGGGGGACACACTGTGTATCATCGGATTTGGACGTTTGGAAACATTGGCATTATCGTTTTTTCGATTATTTATATTTGGTTGCTGCGTCCACATGATAGTTCCTTGCTAATAACAGCCCAGCTCTTGGCGCAAATTGCCATTATTCTTTTTTTTATCAATATCAATATGTATTTTACATTTCTCGTGATTAGAAAAACTTCAATTCGGAAGGTCAAGATTCGCCTTGCAAAATTTTCACGACACTTAATGAAATGGCATATTAAGATTGCTCTTTTAGGAGCAACAGTAATTATTGGACACGCATTGATTAATCTCTATGAGCTTGGTCCGATGATTGGATATAATCATCTGAAATTATTGAGTGGTTACTTGGCACTCTCCTTGCTTTTCTTAACGTTGTTTGCGGGCTATTTACGTCATAAAAAAGCATCAGGCTTTCGCCGGAAGTTCCATCTACTATCAGCGATGTCATTCCTGGGTGCATTCCTTTTACATATGTTTGTTTTTGTTTAGTTTTACAAAGTGAAGTATTGATTACAGGATAACACATAATTATTTATCAGTAGCCAGCTGATTAAGATAGTTTATAGAATGCGCAGAAAAAAGCAGGTATTAATGGTGTCAGGCACCAGAAGGAGATTCTGATGAATTCGCTGGAATTAAATAAACGAATCGATGCTCTTGATTATTTACGGGGCTTTGCACTAATGGGAATCATCCTGGTTAACATTCTTCCGTTGCTTTCGGTTACATTACCGGAGGCCCAAACTAGCGATGCTACATACCTACGGTTTTTATATTTATTTGTGGAAGGGCGCTTTTATACGATATTCACTTTTTTGTTTGGTGTTGGGTTTTATCTTTTTATTACACGAGCTAATGCCAAAGGGGAAAATGGCTATATCTTGTTTTTGCGGCGTATACTGGCGTTATTTATCTTTGGTTTGGTCCATGTGCAGTATCATCCAGGGGAAGCGTTAACGGTGTATGCAATTGGTGGTTTGCTTATTTTGCCTTTTTATAAAGCCAATAAAGTAGTAAACCTTGTGGTTGGAACGGTCATGTTACTAGTTTTAAGTTTTTTTTCGACGAAAATCTATATGATTTTCCCACTCATGTTACTAGGAATTGCAGCCGGACAATATCGAGTGTTTGAAGGGATTTCACATTACAGGAGAAGGAACGCCATTTTTACAGGAATTATGTTTGTATTTAGCGTTGTCGGTCTGATTTATCAATTTCAAAATGCTCCGTTTTTGTTTGGACTAGAAACCGAAGCAACTTTCGTAGAATCACGACGGTTCTTGTTGATCGGAATTACGATTGGCCCGTTTGTCTCAGCATTTTATGTGGGGCTGATGATATTGCTTTTACAACTACCGATTGTCCGGAAAGTTTTGTCCCCTATTAAAAGCTACGGAAGGATGGCACTTACGAACTATGTTTCGCAAACAGCCTTTATCTTGCTCGCTGGGAAGGCGCTGAATTTATTCAATCATATTACCTATCTGCAATCTCTTTACCTATGCTTAGCTATTTATGTATTCCAACTTATTTTCAGCATGATATGGCTGCGGTACTTTAGATTCGGACCATTGGAATGGATCTGGAGAGTTGTGACCTATTTCGAATTACCTCCACTGCGTAGATAAAAAAAATTTACAAAATGCCTAATTTATGGGAAAAGGGAAGCGCGATATAATTAGAGTTATAAAAATAATAGTTTATGAAAAAGGACTTATCCTACGATAGGTCCTTTTTCGTATGATTTTGTTAGCAAGAATCTTCCCTAAACAATCATTCAATTATTGTTTAGTTAACTTCTCAAGCTCCGAAAAGACAGCATCATAATCTGCTTGCTTATCAGCTTTAAATGAGGTGTTTATATAGCTAAGCACTCCATCTTTATTAACAACAAAAACAGAGCGGAGGGCTGTTTCACCCTTTTCGTTAAATACCTTGTAGCTTTTTACTGTTTGTTTATGCCAGTCTGATAATAGCGGATAAGGCAATTTCCCGAGGCTGGCCGCAAAGACGTTATGCGAATGGATATGATCAACACTAATAGCCAGCACTTCTGCACCTAATTGTTCAAATCGTTTGTAATCCTCTTTCCAAGAGGTTATTTCCTTAATTCAGCCCGGTGTAAAGTCCATTCCGTAAAAGGCTACAACGACATTCTTATTCCCTTTATAATCTGACAGTGAAATCTTTTCCATCGTCGTTGCGGTTAATGTAAAGTCAGGCGCAACATCGCCAATTTTTAAAGACAATTCCAAGGTTTAACCTCCTTTATAGAAAAATTCCATTCCTCGGTATTTTAACCATTTTTGGTTTATATATTAGCCCTTTATGTCATAGGAAATTTTTGTAACCAATTTGTAAAATATGATTATTTCTCAATGATTGTCCTTGTCGGGTGGACGTATAGGGGTAATGTCTTTTTGAGGCGCTTGACACTAGGTGGAAAACACTTCTATTCTTTAGCGTAATGATATAAAATTGAGATTGTGCGCAAATTAGAAGTGATTGGAGCGATGCCTATGTCGAAGCGATATCCGATTTTTGGAATAGAAAATGAATCTGTAGTTAATTCTGATGAAGTAATCGATCTTTTTCTTAATAGTACGGCAGATGGAATTTGTATTATCGATATGGAGGATCGGCTCATTCGAATTAATCATATGTATACGAAGATTTTCGGCTTTACAGCGGATGATGTAATAGGAAGGGAATTTGTTGAATTTCCTGATTTTAAACTATTGATTTCAATTATTGAATCAGTTAAAAGTGGTAAGGAGTTTTCCAATATGGTTACCCAACGTCACCATAAAGATGGAGCCCTACTAGACATAGCTGTTTCCTATTCTCCTTTTCGTATTTCAAATGGTGAAATTATTGCGATCATCGCTATTTACCGTGATGTAACTGATCAAAAGTATATAGAAAGAGAATTGAAAAGAACTAGGGAAATGAATAAATTGATCACTGAAAATACAACAGATATGATCAAGATTTATTCGCTAGATAAAAAGATTGTCTATGCTTCTCCATCCCATGAAAAAGGGATTGGGTTTACCCCAGAACAATTAATCGGCCGACATGTATTTGATCTAATTCTACCAGAGGAAAAGGAGAATTTTGAAAAAGTTTATCAAAGTTTAATAGAAACAGGAGAACCTCAATTAATTCAAACTAGGATGAGAACCGGTAATAATGAAGTAATAGATTCTGAGACGACAATTTCCCCCATCTATAATGAACAAAATGAGATTTATTCCTATGTCACAGTTAGTAGGGATATCACGGATAGAGTGAAAAATGATGAGAACCTCAAGAATTTAGATCGGCTTGCGATTATTGGTCAGTTAGCGGCTGGAGTTGCTCATGAGATACGAAATCCATTAACATCATTAAAAGGGTTTTCAAAGCTATTGCAAAGGACAACCGATAAAGGAAAGCAAGAAGATTATCTATCGATTATTATGAATGAAATTGATCGAATCGATAAGATTGTCAATGAATTTATGTCGTTGGCTAAACCACAAGCCATTTTATTTGAACGAGTAAATCTTCATTCAATTTTAGAAAGTACGGTTGATATCCTTTATCCACAAGCACTGCTATATAATGTGCAAATTAAAAGTGAGTATCCAAACGATGAGATTGAGTTGTTTTGTAATCCCAATCAGTTAAAACAAGTTTTTGTTAATTTTTTGAAAAATGCGATTGAATCGATGCCACTTGGTGGGAATGTTCATATTCATGTTCAAAAAAGAGAAGGAAAACGTGTGCTGATTCGTTTTTCTGATGAAGGTATCGGTATCGACGAGGGACTCATGCGCTTTTTGGGAACTCCGTTCTATACAACCAAGGATAAGGGAATTGGCCTTGGCCTAACCGTCAGTAATAAAATCATCCAAGAACATAACGGCACCATGAAAATTGAAAGCGAAATCGGTACAGGTACCATCGTTAAAGTAGAATTAAAATGCCTATAATAAGGATGTCAGGCACATGACACCCTTATTTTGTGTAGCGATTGGCATAGCTTGAGGCCACGAAGGCATTGGGTTTAATTTTTGGTTCTACCCCCATGGATTCTATTCTAGTCACCATTTCTTTAACAAACTCACTTGTCTTGTTTCGTTTTCCCGCCCCGATATCAATGTGACCCTCCATTGTGAAAGTAGATCCTTGATATAGATAAGGAAGAATGATCTCAATGAGCTGAGATTTCCTATCTTCCGAGAACATAGCGACAATTTCCTCCGTTAACGATAATTCAAGCGAAATCCGCTCATGCAATTGCAACATTCTTCTGGGGATAACTACCTTTCTTATACACGCCCACACACCGTGTCCCTTATTTTGAATCACTACTCCCGTAATGAAGACTGTCTGTGCTTTATGGACCTGAGAATCCGTCCCCACCATAAGGCGGTAGTTCCCCCTTGGATTTCTTTTCATGAATGTCTCAATCCGTTCAAAGACGTGATCGAACTTCATCCCATCTTCCTGAAGATTTTGAAACGATCCGTGATAAGGAGATTGATCTTTTTTCATAGTTAAGCACCACATCTTTCCCTTCCATTTGAAAGTGTTAAGTCGCGATTCTTATACCTATCCTATGGAAAGTGACCTAGAGTAGTGCAGCCTCCTGAATCTTCTGGGCATCTCTCGACATGGATGAAGAACGGAGTGAGATATGCAGTGATGGGAACCGTTTGGTGTCAGGCAAAGAACAATCACCCTTATGATTATTCGATTCCATAGGTAATGTTGGGAAAGATAAAAAACAATTAAATGCCTAACAATATTTGCTCCAATC
>JAIMAD010000077.1 GCA_023512145.1 Bacillus sp. (in: firmicutes)
GATTAGTATTGGTTCAGACATTGATTCGAAAAACAATAATCCATACGAAAATAGCCTTTTTTAAAGTTAAGTATTAGAAGTTTCACTTTTTAGAATATTATTGCTTAATGCTTTGAGGCTCTGGAGAATAAATAAACCTTTTATTTCTCTCGGTGATAACGGACACCTACATCTTTTCTTTGTTTATTTTGTTTAAGTTTGCTCTAATTCATCCTTTTCCAATTCTTTTTAGGAATGGTTTATTAACGAAAAACGCAAAATAAAAATAAAATGATGGGAGGTTACCACGATGCATACGATGTGGAAAGGGAGTATCAGCTTTGGGCTTGTAAATATCCCTATTAAGCTTCATACAGCAACTGAAGATAAAGATATTAAGCTCCGCACCCTGCATAACAAATGTCACGCTCCAATTAAATATGAAAAAATTTGCTCTGTCTGCGAGGAAGAAGTTAAACCTGAAGATATAATCAGGGCTTATGAGTACACAAAAGGAAAATTTGTTGTTCTAGACAATGATGATCTTGAAAAGCTTAGAAAAGAAAACGAAGAGAAAGCCGTCGAGATTATTGATTTTGTTAAAATAGAAGAAATTGATCCCATCTACTTCAGTAGAAGTTATTATATGTCTCCAAATGAGGGTGGAGGAAAAGCTTATTCCCTACTCCGTAAAGCCCTACAGGAAACACAAAAAGTGGGTCTGGCCAAAATCATTATCCGTTCAAAAGAACAATTAGCGGTTATCCGCGTATATGAAAATCTGTTAGTGATGGAAACTATTCATTATCCTGACGAAGTTCGAAGTGCTGATGATGTACCTGCAATCCCTCCAGAGGATAAAGTGACAAAAAGGGAATTAGATACGGCAATTTTACTAATCGACCAATTAACGTCAGAGTTCGAACCAGCAAAATATACGGATGAATATCGGACAGCGCTGCTGGAATTGCTTGAGTCGAAACGAAATGGACAAGAAACAGTAACAGCGGGAACGAAGGAAGCGCCTTCAAATGTCATGGATTTAATGGAAGCATTGCAAGCATCCATTGACAGAACAAAACCGAAAAAAACGACAGCTCCAAGAAAAAAAACAGCACCAAGAGTCAAAAAAGAGGCTTAGTCTAATGCTGTTGGCTAAACGGAACTTATTTTGCGGTCTGACCACGACCGCATTTTTTCCTGACGGTTTATTCTTTTCAAACATATCATGTTCTTACTTTATAAATATGAGCATAATTTTAAAAATAATGGTTAATAAACGGGGGGAAACTATGGTCGTAAATGTGCTTATGATTGCAGATCCAGGTATAGATGATTCCTTTGCGATAATGTATGCCCTACTCAATCGGAAAATAAATCTTGTTGGGATTGTCAGTGGTTATGAAAATACACCAAAAGAGGTTTCGATAAAGAATACAGCCTATCTGTTAACACTGGGTGGAAGAGAGGATATTCCCATCATTGCAGGAAGCGCAGGCCCACTTTCGGGTAAGTCAATCCAGTATTACCCGGAGATTCACGGCAAAGAAGGATTAGGTCCAATAAAACCACCTGATACGATAAAGGATGTTATGGTGTTTGATATAAATAAAATTCTTGAAATTATTGAACAATATAAAGGTGATCTTGTGATTGTTTCAGTGGGTCGGTTAACTGAGTTGGCTCTGCTGTTTATTTTATATGGAAATAACGCTCTAAATGACGTAACTGCAGTTTATATTATGGGAGGAGCTTTTTTAGTCCCAGGAAATATTAGCCCTGAAGCGGAAGCAAACTTTTATGTTGATCCACTTGCAGCAAATTCAGTCATGAAAAAGGCTCATAATATTCATGTATTTCCGTTAAATATAACCAATAAAGCAATCATAACACCTGATATGATTACCTTTCTTGGAGAAAACAGCCCTACACCCTTTAAGCAGTTATTAATACCGGCTTTTGAATATTATTTTAAAGCTTATCAAAAGAATGTTCCGGGCATTAAAGGAGCACCGTTTCATGATGTTGTTCCAATAATGGCATTAGTTGAACCAGACTTGGTTAAATATATTCAGAGAAGTGTAAGTGTCGAGGAATTTGGTATAGCAAAGGGAAAGAGCATTGCAGATTTTCGCCCGAAACCTGATGTGGTGGCAATTGAAACCGTTAATAACATCGGGATGGATTTGGATGGACAGAAATTTAGTGTTAATTTTATGGAAGAATTTTTGCGCAGATGATTGATAATATTTTAGATAAAAAAGGTGCTTCCAAATATTTTCAGTGATTCCTAGTTTTGAACTATTGGTTGACTTAGCGGTCTATTTGGGGTATGATATAGTTACGCTTTAATGCTAGTTAGATATTTATAGTTCTAAGTAGTCGTAACTGCACGATGATGTGGGTGATGCTAATTACCCAAACGTGACAGTACGTCTTTTTTATTATTTTTAGAGTAAGCAGATGATGCATATATCGGCATCACCTTTATATTATTTATATAAGTAATTGCAAGTAAATGGGATACTGCTAAATGATGTATTGATATCTGTCATACTTGTTTAGCTGAAAAAAAAAGTATTCGAAAAACAGTCATGCATTAAGTACAAGGGGTGATCGTTTTGGCTTTTGGAAGAAAAAATGATGAAGAGATCAAATTAGAGGAAACGAAAATTTGGGCATGTAATTCGGAAAATTGTAAATGCTGGATTCGCGACAATTTTAAAAGTACGGAAGTGCCCCTATGTCCGATTTGCAAAAGTGAAATGAGTATATCTACCAAAGAATTGCAAGTCATCCACAACCATAGTAAGAATTTTATGTGATCAAAGGAAGTAGGGGCGAAAAAGCCCCTGCTTTTTTTTATTCAATCAAATTTTCTTTACAATAAGTAAGGACTGACTCTTCCTCATCCTCTTCAAGGGCAAAGTCAATTATTTTCTCAGTTGTTCTTACAAAAAAATGGTACTGAGAAATTCTTTGTCCAAGCTCATCACTTACAAAAATTATTCTTAAACCAACACCATCATCAGAATAGAGCTCGTCCTCGTCATCCACTTCTAGGTCCAAGAAAAATTCATAGCGTTTACCTGTTAATAAACCGAAAGGATCGGTTAGTTTTTCGACTGAATGTCCAGTAATATTCAAGGGGTATCATCCTTTTCTCATTATTTGCGTAAAATCAGAATTTATTAGTGCAATTACGCTTAGTCTTCACCTAACTTCTCGCTAGTTAAGCAAGCCCTCATTATCCTTACCATTATACACGGTTTTTATTGTAACAGTAGAATAAAGCAGTGGTAATAATATTTTTCCTAAAACAGAGTAATATTTGAAGATTTTTTCCAATTGTTTTTGTATTTAATGTGAATTATTACTAAAAGTGGGTTCACATGTTGGTAAAATGATGTAAGATTACAATGTAAAAGTAAACTAGCAGTTTTCGTAAAAGTAGGTAAAGTAGGTAAAGTAGGAAAAGTAGGTGAATATCTTTCGAGAAAATATGTGAATTAATTCACAAATGAGGAGAGAGTACATGAGTACAACGACTGAGCAAATACATATACAATTGCAACCGTTTTTTTCATCAAGAAAGAAATTTTATCAGCTCCTACATTTATTATTTGTAATGCCTGCTAATGACGAGACCTTTTTTGTTATAGGCAACAACGCCAATTTACATGAATTAGAAGAAATTCATGAAGGTGGAAAAATTCTTCGGAACTTTTTTGAGCACTTGTCGATTGAGCAAATCCAAAGGGAAAGAGAGGAATACCAACGATTGTTCATAGGACCCGGGCCATTAGTTGCTCCTCCGTGGGAATCCTATTACCGAAGTAAAGAGCAATTACTATATGAGGAATGGACCTACCAAATCAGGGAACAATATCATCAATTTGGCCTTCAAAATATAAAAGAAAATAATGAACCTGACGACCACCTATTACTCGAATTGGAATTTATCATCTTTCTTGCAGATTTATGTTTGCAAGAGACAAAGAATGAGAGGGTAATAGAGTTAATTTCAAGCCAAATTCACCTTTTGGAAAAACATTTAACGATTTGGATTCCGTATTTTTGTAAGAGGGTAATTGAACATGCTAATAGTCAATTATACCTTGGGGCAGCGATGTTGCTCGAAGATTTTTTGAGCTTTGATTTAACATCATTAATCGAAGTAAGGGAGGCATTATCCAATGTCTGAGAATAATTTAAAGACTCTGTTAACAAATAAAATGCAGCGACGAACCTTTTTGAAATGGTCAAGTGCAATTGGTATCCCTGTTATTGCTGGTGGGGTCGGTACGAAAATGCTCATGGACCGTCAAGAAGAGAAAAAAGTAGCGAGTGCAAAGGATAATGAGACAATTGTTTCAACCTGTAGTATTAATAACTGTGGCGGTCGTTGTGTCATTAAGGCACATGTTAGGGATGGTGTGGTTGTTCGCGTTAGTACTGATACACAAGCAAGTGGAGACGCTTCCACACCTGCATTAAGGGCCTGTGTCCGAGGTAGAAACTATCGAAGCATGCTCTATCATCCTGATCGCTTAAAGTATCCAATGAAAAGGGTTGGAAAGCGGGGCGAAGGGAAATTCGAGAGAATTTCTTGGGAAGAAGCAGTCGACACAATTGCATCCGAAGTTAAACGAATCGGTGATAAATACGGTCCAGAATCAAGGTATGTAAATTACGCCTCGGGACAAAGCTGGGGTTTACATGGTGGGAAAAATGCTGCAAGGAAATTATTAGCGCTTACAGGTGGATACTTAAATTACCGTAATGATTATAGTTCTGGGGCAGGAAATGTTGCAACTCCTTTCACTTATGGGAGTAACAACTCAGGAAGCAGCTTTGATTCGCTGTTACACTCGAAATACATTATTTTGTGGGGACAAAACCCATCTGAAATGATTTTTTCGACCCCATACCGTGAATATTTAATGCAGGCAAAGAAAAGTGGCGCAAAAATTATTGTTATTGACCCACGTTATACGGATACAGTTGTTGCTTTTGCGGATGAATGGATACCGATTCTGCCAACAACTGATAATGCCATGATGGATGCGATGGGGTATGTAATCATCACCGAGAAACTACATGATCAAGCATTCCTTGATAAATACTGTGTTGGATTCGATGGCGACCACATGCCAGATGGTGTAGCGAAGGAAGAATCCTTGAAAAGCTACTTACTCGGTGAAAAGGATGGTATTCCTAAAACGCCAGAATGGGCTGAGAAAATTTGCCGAGTACCAGCTGATAAAATTCGCGAAATTGCTCGGGAGTATGCACAGGCAAAACCTGCTGCACTCATTCAAGGTTGGGCAGCGCAACGACAAGCGTATGGAGAGCAATTCATGCGAGGCGGAGCACAGCTTGCCTGTCTTACAGGAAATGTAGGAAAGTTAGGCGGCTGGGCGGCTGGAACTGGTTATTGGAGCCGTTCGGATATTGTTTATCCATTTTCCTTTGAAAATCCGGTCAAGGCCTCCATCCCATGCTTTCTTTGGACTAAGGCAGTTGAAAAAGGAATAGAAATGACGGAAGCAGATGGGTTACAAGGAACAGACAAATTAACAACTAATGTAAAGTTGATTTTCAATATGGCTGGTAATATGCTTATTAATCAACATTCTGATATTAATAAAACAAATAAACTTCTTGAAGATGAGAGCAAAGTGGAATTTATTGTTGTCAGTGATCTATATATGACTCCAAGTGCTAGGTATGCGGATATTCTATTGCCAGGGACAACTTTCTTTGAACGCTATGATATTGGTGTGCCGTGGTGTTTTGGAGATTACGTCATCTTTGGTGATAAAACGATTGACCCGCTCTTTGAATGTCGGGATGAATATGATGTGTTTGCCGAGGTAGCAGATAAATTTGGACTCAAGGAAAAATTTACAGAGGGTAGAACAACCCTTGACTTAGTAAAGGAAAGTGTGGAAAGAACAAGAACAGAGCTAGACCCAACCTTTCCAACCTTTGAGGAATTCCGTAAGCAGGGAGTTCATCATTTTAAATTTGATGCTCCACTTGTCGGATTTCAAGAGCAAATTGACGATCTTGAAAATCACCCATTCGAAACTCCTTCTGGAAAAATCGAATTGTTCTCGAAGGCATTATGGGATATGAATCAACATGATGAAATTCCGGCAATTGCGAAGTATGTTTCTTCTTGGGAAGGACCCGAGGATCCATTAATTGAAAAGTATCCATTGCAGCTAATCGGGTGGCATTATAAGCGGAGATGTCATTCTACCTATGACAATCAACCATGGCTTGAGGAAGCAGCCAAACAAGAAATGTGGATGAATCCAAAAGATGCTGAGAAACGTGGTATCAAAAATGGTGACCGTGCACAGGTCTTTAATGAGCGTGGTGCCTTAGAAATTCCTGTAAGGGTAACGGCACGAATTACTCCGGGTGTAGCTGGAATACCTCAAGGAGCTTGGTACACACCAGATAAAAACGGATTAGATCAACGTGGTTCGTTGAATGTCCTTACATCCCAGCGGCCAACAGCACTTGCAAAAGCAAATCCACAACAGACTAACCTTGTTGAAGTTAAAAAAGCGTAGGGAGTGAGGAAGTTGGCTCAGTTAGGATTCTATATTAATCAAAGTTTTTGCATTGGCTGTAAAGCCTGTAGTGTCTCTTGTAAGGATAAAAATAATCTCACTATTGGAGTTAATTTTCGAAGGGTTTACACCAAAGAAGAAGGAACCTTCATCCAGCAACCAACAAGTGGAATCGTTAATAATATAAAAGCATACTACTATTCAATCGCTTGTAATCATTGTACAGATCCAGCCTGCCTTCCGGTCTGTCCGACGGGTGCTATCGAAAAGAGTAAGAAAAATGGAGTAGTTACAATCGATCAGGAAGTATGTCAAGGAGCCCAATTATGCGTCAAAGCGTGTCCTTACGGTGCGCCGCAGTATAATAAAAAGGTTTTTAAAGCGGATAAATGTGACTTTTGTACAGATCTTCTTGAAAAAGGTGAGGATCCAGTCTGCGTTTCTACTTGTCCAATGAGAGCCATTGAATTTGGACCGATCGACGAGCTACGGAAAAAGTATGGCAGTGTCAGTCAAATCAAAGGGATGCCTAGCAGTACGCTTACACATCCCAACCTTGTGATATCACCACATAAGGATGCGAAATTGTCCAGTTCTTGATGACGAGGGTATAAAAAATATTAGCTGCAGCCCTAGGTCAACAAGGTCCTGCAGCTTTTCATTGTAGGTGATTTGATGTCTCTCATAGTAAAGTGGCTCGAAAGCATGCATGTAGATTTGATGATAACGAATAAATGTTCACGGCAGAGAAATACTCGATCATCGTGTACCTTTTGTTCGGAAGCTTGTCATTACGATGCATTATCTATTAATCAGCAATCAATAGAGATTGAAACAGATCGATGTAACTCTTGCGGAGATTGTGTCATTGCCTGTCCATTGTCAGCCATCGAAGGTAGTGCAGTGACAAGGGAATTTGCTCAAAGTTCTCTCATTTATAGGAGTGTGTACACTCCGACAGAAAAGGAATTGTTAATATATATAAAACGAGGAGTTAACTCTATTCAGATTGATCAAGCCCCTCTCAATCAACAGTGGCAAGCGGTAGTAAATAAAACGAATACGATTTTGATTCACCTAGGTCAACAGCCATTCGAGGTTGTTCAAAAGATTTATGATGAGAAATTATCCAGAAGAGCTTTTTTCACATCTTTCCAAAAAGAGGGTAAACAGCTAGCAAAAAGTATAACTCCCGCATCGTGGAAAATGGAAGCTGGTGAGTGGCAACTTGCAAGCTATTATCCAGAGTATCAATTTTATACAGTTGAAATGGATAAACAAAAGTGTTCACTCTGTGAGGTCTGTTTTTCTTTTTGTAATCAAGATGTATTTACTCTACTAAATACTGCACTAAAAATAGACCATGATAAATGTGTGAATTGTAAGGATTGTACAGATATCTGCCAAGAAAATGCTATCCAGATAAAATCCATCATAAAGGAAAAATGCGAAACTGTTGAAGACTTTCATACAAAAGTATGTCTTGATTGTGGCAATGCCTTTCACACCTTTCTACATGAAGTTAAGAAATGTCATATTTGTATAAATAGAGATCCTGAATGGTTAAGTCCCTATTAATATATTCACACAAAAAAACACCAGGAAAATTTCTGGTGTTTTTTTGATGCGGACTGAGGTGCGAAGGAGAAGATGAGATTCGAACTCACGCAACGGTCGCCCGTCCTAACGCATTTCGAGTGCGCCCCCTTATAACCACTTGGGTACTTCTCCACATTATTTCTTTGAAGCGGGTGAGGGGAATCGAACCCCCGCCGTCAGCTTGGGAAGCTGGAATTCTACCATTAAACCACACCCGCATGACTAAATTAGAACATTAATTATTATAGCATAATAATTATAGCTGTGGAAGAAAAAGTTGATTTTCAGTGATGAACAGAACTAAACATCTAAAACCTTTCAAAAACAATCAAATAATGAATGTTTTTGAAAGAAAATGATTGATTTTTGTAATCGGTTTCAGTAAACTGTAATTAAGAATAGGAAAGTAGGTGATAACATGTTAACTCCTGAACGTCATCGAATGATTCTTCAATTATTAAAAGAAAAAAATATCGTTGAAATCCATGAAATCATGGAGATAACAAGTACCTCTGAATCAACAATTCGTCGAGATTTATCACAATTAGAGGATCAAAAGTTCTTAAAGAGGATCCATGGTGGTGCATCAAGATTACAGGGGAAATTGCAAGAACCAAGTATGATTGAGAAATCTTCCAAAAACCATCAAGAAAAACGAATGATTGCACAATATGCGGCAAGTTTAGTGGAGGCAGGAGATTGTATTTACCTTGATGCTGGTTCAACTGTAATTGAAATGATTGAATTCCTGCCTTCAATAAATATCGTTGTAGTAACTAATGGCTTAACACATGTAGCGCCCTTATTAAATAAAGGAATTTCTACTTTTTTAATTGGGGGATTTGCAAAACCGAAAACAAATGCCTTAATCGGAAGAGGGGCACTAGTAAGCCTCGATCTTTACCGATTTGATAAATGCTTTATGGGTGTTAATGGCATACACCCGAAGTTTGGTTACACCACTCCAGACCAGGAGGAAGCAATGGTGAAGCAAAAGGCTATTTCTCTTTCAAGAGAGGCTTATGTTTTGACTGATAATACAAAGTTTGCAGAAATCTCGTTTGCAAAAATTGCCGAAATACATGAAGCATCCATCATTACCAATGAATTAGATAATGAAACCCAGCAGCAATACTTAACTAGAACAACCATTAAGGTAGTGACAACATGATATATACATTAACGTTAAACCCCTCTGTTGACTATATTGTCCAACTAGAGAGCTTTCACGTGGGAGAGCTTAATCGTTCCGTAAGTGAAACAAAGTTTCCCGGTGGAAAAGGTATCAATGTCTCCAGGGTTTTAAATCAAATGGGTTCCACTAGTAAAGCACTAGGATTTATTGGTGGCTTTACGGGAGCATATGTAGAGCAATATCTCAAAAACGAAAAAATTTATACAGACTTTGTTCAAGTTGACGAAGATACACGAATTAATCTCAAATTGAAAACAGATAAAGAATCAGAAATCAATGCAAATGGCCCGAATATATCCATTCAGGACTTCCAATTACTAAAGAATAAAATCCGGCAATTAAGTGCAGAAGATTTGTTGGTATTAGCAGGTAGTATCCCTGCATCACTTCCTAAAACCACTTATGAGGAGCTCGTGAAAATTTGCAAAGGAAGCGGAGCGCAATTTGTGGTTGATGCCGAGGGTGATTTGTTAAAAAAAGTCCTTCCATATAAACCGTTCTTAATCAAACCGAATCATCACGAGCTTGGAGAATTATTTGAAACGACTATTTCAAACGCGGAAGATGTTATCCCATATGGTAAAAAGCTGGTAAATATGGGTGCGAAAAATGTAATTGTTTCCCTTGCAGGCAATGGAGCGGTATTGATTAATAAGAGTACTTCACTTATTGCAAATGTCCCTAAAGGGGTAGTGAAAAACTCTGTAGGTGCAGGGGACTCCATGGTTGCTGGTTTCTTGGCTGCGCACGAAAGGCTCTTAAGCATTGAAGAAGCCTTTCGCTATAGTGTTGCGGCAGGAAGTGCAACCGCATTTTCACTAGGCTTATGTACACAGGAAAAAGTAGAAGAACTCCTTCCACAGGTTCAATTAAAGAAAATATTTTAAAGGGAGAGAACCAAATGAAAATTACAGAATTACTTACAAAAAATACAATTCTATTAACTATTGAAGGTAGTCAAAAAGAGGATACAATTGATCAGCTTATTGATATATTGTTTCATGCAGGAAAAATATCCGATCGCACTGAATTCAAAAGTGCAATATTAAAGCGTGAGGAACAAAGTACCACCGGCATTGGCGACGGTATCGCGATTCCCCATGCTAAAACAAAAACGGTAAGAGAAGCAGCCATTGTATTCGGTAAATCAACTAACGGTGTAAATTACGAATCATTAGATGGAAAACTAGCTCATTTATTTTTTATGATTGCTGCCCCTGAAGGTGCTAATAATACTCATTTAGAAGCTCTAGCCCGCTTGTCAGGGCTGTTAATGAAAGCGGAAGTACGCTATCAGCTTTTAATGGCACAAACACCAGAAGAAATTATTGAAATCATTAATAGCTATGATCAAGAAGAGAAAGAAGAAGTGGTTCTAACTAATAAAAAAAATAAAATTGTCGCAGTAACTGGTTGTCCAACTGGCATTGCACACACCTATATGGCAGCGGATTCATTAAAAGCCAAGGCTGCTGAAATGGGTGTGGAGATAAAGGTAGAAACAAATGGCTCAGGCGGCGCAAAGAATATTCTTACAAAAGAAGATATTAATAACGCAGAAGCTGTAATTGTTGCTGCAGATATTAATGTGGAAATGGAACGTTTCAAGGGTAAGCATGTCATTCAAGCTGCAGTAGCTGAAGGAATTCGTCGCCCGCAACAGTTAATAGAGAAAGCCCTAAAACAAGATGCACCAATTTATGGGGGCAATGGCAACAATAACGATCAAAATTCTGATCAAAAAGGGTCGGGTAATGGCTTTTATAAACACTTGATGAATGGTGTATCCAATATGCTTCCGTTTGTTGTCGGGGGAGGTATCTTAATTGCGATCTGCTTTATGTTTGGTTATAACTCTTTTAAGCCCGATGATCCTACCTATAACCAAATTGCTGAGGCTTTGATGACCATTGGCGGCGGTAACGCATTTGGACTAATAGTACCTGTTCTTGCTGGATTTATTGCTCTAAGCATAGCAGATCGACCAGGATTTGCTCCAGGTATGGTAGGTGGAATGATGGCCGCTAGCGGTGGTGCAGGATTCCTTGGTGGATTGGTTGCAGGATTTTTAGCAGGTTATCTTGTTTTACTCCTTAAAAAGGTATTTGCAGGACTCCCAAGATCTTTAGAAGGAATAAAGAGTATCTTACTTTTTCCTTTATTCGGTATTGCAATTACAGGCTTTGTCATGCTTTATGTGGTGAACAAACCTGTAGCGTGGTTAAACGTGGAGATTGCTGATTGGCTAACAGGAATTGGAACTGGAAATGCCGTATTATTAGGAATTGTGCTTGGGTTAATGATGTCCTTTGATATGGGTGGTCCAGTTAACAAAGCAGCATACGTTTTTGGAACAGGTTTGTTAGCAAGTGGTGTTTATGAGCCAATGGCAGCGATTATGGCGGCAGGAATGGTGCCACCGCTAGCGATTGCAATTGCTACTACATTTTTCAAGAAAAAGTTTAACGACCAAGATAGAGATGCAGGGAAAGCATGTTATGTCATGGGTCTGTCCTTCATAACGGAAGGAGCGATACCATTTGCAGCAGCTGATCCACTCAGGGTCATCCCTTCTGTTATGGCTGGTTCGGCAATAGCAGGGGCGCTATCAATGGCCTTTAGTATTGGACTTAGAGCACCACATGGTGGAATATTCGTAGTACCTTTGGTTGAAAATGGGGCCATTCTGTATGCATTAGCTATTTTAAGTGGTTCTGTTGTATCAGCATTGTTAATCGGTTTCCTTAAAAAACCGGTAAATTCATAATGGTTGAAGCCGGCAAAAGAAATTTGCCGGCTTTTGTTGTTTACTAAAGAATCACCAGCACTTATTATTAGGTTTCAGCAGTTGGCTTAATCCAAATTAATGCTACGATAGCAGCAAGGATACTGAGACTGCTTAGTAAAATAAATATCCAATGGTTCGAATAATTCATTAACAAAGCAATGATTGGAGGGCCAGCTGCGACTCCGATAAAGCGCATAGACATATAAATCGATGTAATTGTTCCTCGTTCTTTCTTCTCCACCCCTTCGGTAATTAAGGCATCAAGACAGGGGAGGCCTAAACCAATTCCAATGCCACTTATAAGGAACATGCTAATCATGTACCACAAATTAATTGAAAACCATAATGCGGCAATGGAAAGAGCTGCTGCGACAATGCCACCAAAGGTTAACCACTTCATTAATATTTTATTTCTCTTAATTATTCGTCCGCTAATAAATGATGAAATACATAGTGCCCCAAGTGGTAAGGCTAAAAAAAGTCCTTTTTTCATATTTTTTATGTCATATACTTTCTCAAATGTTTCGGAAAGGTAAAACAATATTCCAAATAGGACGAGCATGAGGATTCCGCCAATAAAAAAGATGGCATAGAGCCAATGACCTTTTTCCGTAAAAACATTTTTGACATTAATGAAAAATTCCTTGAATGGAATTGGTTTATCCGTCGTTTTTGGGCTTTTAACTAGGAAAATCATCATGATAACAGAAAGGACACAAAAGACTGGAAATGAAAAGAATGGCAAAAACCAAATAAATCCTGCTAGAAAGGCCCCTAAAATTGGGC
>JAIMAD010000006.1 GCA_023512145.1 Bacillus sp. (in: firmicutes)
AAAATAGATTATAACGCTAAAAATTACCAGGAATCTAGTCGGAATTTTTATCTTTTTGATGATCAACCCTCCTTTCACACTTTATCGAACAACTCGTTCACTATATAGAACGTTTAGTGAAAAAAAGAGAACGAATTTTAGGATGATCACGTGAGTTCTCTTTTATAAAACGATTTATCCATCAGTAACTAGTGAATTAATTAATTCTTTTATTTGCTTTATTTTCTGGAGGTTTAACTGATCCGGAGTCAATTCGATTTCGAATTTTAGCGTGCTCTTTACTTGATGTTTTCCACTAGAGCAGATCTCCTTTTCACTTTTTTCCTTATTAACTAAATAGTCAATGTCTACTTCTAACGACTTTGCAATCTTCTCTAATATCACTAAACTAGGATTCCTTTGGATACCTCGTTCTATTAAACTTAAATAAGACTTTGATATTCCTGTAAGTTTACTAAGCTTACTTAATGAAAGCTCCTTTTCTGTTCGCATGATTTTTAGTCTATGTCCATTCATTGTATCGCTCCTTTATACAACATCACCTTCTGTTCTAAACATTCCAGCATTCACAACAACCAAAAATTCACTAGATATAGAACTGATTACTCCGATTAATGAGGTTTTAACTCATTAAACACCAAAACCCTTTGTAACCAACGTGATGACCAATGGACCTAATATGACGATAAATAACGAGGGGAAGATGAAAAATACCATTGGAAAAAGCATTTTTACTGGTGCCTTCATTGCCTGCTCGCGGGCTGCCTCACGGCGTTGCTCCCGAATTCTTACTGTTAGATTGCCCAACACCTTGGCCATCCCAATGCCAAGTGAGTCTGCCTGAATCAACGAAGTAATAATACTTTGGAACGAATGAGAAGGAACACGATTCCGAAGCTCATAAAAGGCTTCGCGTCTTGATTTTCCAAGCTTCATATCATCTAATGTTTGCAGAAACTCTACTGATAGTGGACCTTTGTTTTTTCTTGATACCTCGGAGAGTGCCAAATCGAGTCCCATCCCTGCTTCTAGTAGGAGGTTTACGGTATCAAAAAAATCTGGCATTTCTATATTTATTTCCTTAATTCTTGCCGTCTTTTTTTTCCCAAGATAAAATACTGGAAGGCGGAATCCTAAAAGCGCCAATACGATTGCTAACATCCAAATTGTCAATTTACTATCTGCTCCAGGCATGAATAGGAGAATAATTGGTAAACTTAAAGCAGTACCTAGGACCATTTGGAATAACCGGAAGTCAACAGCAGATTTAAAAGGATAACCTGAGTCCCTTAAGAGCATGTCTAATTTTTTTAAGTCTGTTTTCGACACTTTTTTAGTTAATAATTGTGTTCCTTTATTCCAATATATTTGAATTAGGGATCTAAACCCACTTTCTTTACCTTTCACTAAAGGGTCCTCTTTTTGATTTTTTATTGATTCATCAAAATACTTATTTACACGGTCGTTAAAAGCAAGTTCCCTTTTAAAGATGGTTAACAATATGCCTGCCAGCAAAAAAGTCAGGAAACTGGCAGTTAGCAAAAGAAAAAGGATATCCTGCATGTTCCTACACCTCGATTCGGATAATCTTTTGGATAATCAGCCAGCCAATAAAAATGGATACACTGCCCACAAACAGCATTGCCCACCCCAACGGATGTTCAAGCATCGGAGAAAAGTATTCTCTGTTCACCAGGGCTAAATACAAACCTAATCCGACAGGTAATAACGTAATAATCCATGATGACATCCTTCCCTGCGCTGTCAATGTGTTCAGTTCCTCGAGAATCCGCACTCTTCCTCTGATTGTTTCCTCCATTGTTTCGAGCAACTCTGCTAGATTTCCACCACTTCTCCGCTGTGCAAGGATTGCTCGTACCACTACCTCAAGTTCTTTGTTAGGAACACGTTCTACTAATTCCTCAAATACCTCGTCTAAGGGAATTCCCAAACCTGCCTGGCGGACAACCCGCTCAAATTCGGGCCCAAGTGGATCTGGGACCTCTTTTCCAACCAGTTGCATTGCCTGCATAAAACTGAATCCAGCCCTCAGCGAATTTGCCATCATCCCTAATACTTCTATTAATTGATAGGAAGCAAGTTTGATCCGTTTTTTTCTTTTTTGTTTCATAAAGTATTTAGGAATAGAATAACCAATAATGGCTACAGCTGTACAAAAGTACCATTGAAGTCCTAGTAAAGCTAAAAAAAGTCCGACACATATCGCAGCTAAAAGCCTCAAAGCAAAAAACTCTTCTGCTTTTAATTTGCTTCCAGCTTCAAGTAGGAGTTTCTCTGTCTTTCGATTGAATTGAACATTTTTAAAAATCATTGCAATTGATAGCAAAAAACGCGTAATGACCGGAGGCTTTTTTTCTATTTTGCTAGTATCTTCATCTACTTGAGATAGTGGCAAAAATTCATCAATCCGCATTTTAATTCTGCGCTTATAAAAATAGCCTCTTAAGAAAAGAAACATCAAACTACTAGCAACAATAAAAATTAGTACCAATTCTACTGCAGTTTTCACTTTACCACTCCCTAACAAACCATGAAGCAGGCAACGCGTATCCGTTCAATTCAAGCTGCTCCGTGAACTTTGGTCGAATCCCTGTACTAATATATTTCCCTTCAATCCTTCCATCATTGGTAAAGCCCGTCTCCTTAAATAGATAGATATCTTGGAGAACGATCGTTTCTCCTTCCATTCCTAGCACTTCAGTTATATGCGTTATTTTTCTTGTCCCATCCTTCATTCTTGCTTGATGAACAATTAAATTGATAGCATTGGCGATCTGCTCCCGAATGGCTTTAACCGGAAGTTCAAAACCTGCCATTAACACCATTGTTTCCAAGCGCGAAAGGATATCACGAGGTGAGTTGGCGTGTCCTGTGCTTAAGCTACCATCATGCCCGGTATTCATTGCCTGAAGCATATCCAAGGCTTCAGCTCCACGAACCTCCCCAACAACTATACGATCAGGTCGCATCCGGAGCGAGTTACGAACTAATTCGCGAATTGTTACCTGACCTTTCCCTTCAATATTCGGTGGACGGGACTCTAGCGATACAATATGTTCCTGATTAAGCTTCAGTTCTGCCGCATCTTCAATCGTGATGATTCGTTCTGTATTTGGAATAAATGAGGATAGTACGTTTAATGTCGAAGTTTTCCCTGAACCAGTTCCGCCGCTAATAAAGATATTAAGTTTTGATTTAACACAAATATCAAGAAATCTCGCCATATCCTCAGTTAACGTTCCAAAATGAGTTAAATCTTTTATGGTAAAAGGCGTATCTGAGAATTTCCGAATCGTTAAACTTGGTCCTTTTAAGGATAACGGAGGAATAATTGCATTTACACGCGAACCATCTGGCAAACGTGCATCCACCATCGGAGAACTTTCATCAATACGTCGCCCAATCGGGGAGACGATTCGCTCAATTACCCGCATGACATGCTGATTATCGATAAAGTTCACATTACTCCTAAATATCTTTCCGTTTTTTTCATAATAGATCTCATTAAAACTATTAACCATGACCTCACTTATTAAGTGATTATCGAGTAATGGAGTTATCGGGCCATATGCCAGTAATTCATCTTTGACGTATTGCAAAATATCTTGCTTTTCTTCAAAAGTTAACCTGTTTCCATCTTGGTCAAAAAAGGTTTGTCCTAATAAATCTATCTTTTGTTGCTCCTCTTCTTTAACCTGGCCAGGGTATTTTTTTAACTCCTCCAATAGATAATCATGGAGAGATGATTCTATTTCCCAAAATTCTTCTGACCTATGGAGGACCGGAAGCTCTTGGACATCTTTAATTGTGGTGCTGGCACTGGATTCTTCTATATACCGCTTGAATAGTGACATTTGCCTAACCCCCTTACTTCCCTATTGAGAACCACCGTTTTTCTTTCTTTACCTCTTTGCTTTCCTCACTTGTGTTTTCAAATAGCTTCTCTGCTAGTTGCCATA
Organism: Bacillus sp. (in: firmicutes); assembly: GCA_023512145.1. Lineage (GTDB taxonomy): Bacteria > Bacillota > Bacilli > Bacillales > Cytobacillaceae > Neobacillus. Next base: position 3,981 of record JAIMAD010000006.1, read on the forward strand.
CTGCTTTTCCAAGATTGCTGCGTGAGCTTGAGAGCATAAATGGTTGCCCTGTTTTAATGGATGTGGAGGCCACATTTACCTGGTCTGGTAGAGTGTGATAAACATCCAAAGCTAGAATGTCTTCTATTCTTTTAAGTTCAAGACCCTGACCTTTACTATGGCGATTTAAAATAAGTTTTACCTTACCCTTTAACTGGATAGACTCCAATGTTTCTAAATAGAGCTTACTTAACCTTAAAATCGATACTTCATTGACTGTAGTCAGTAATATCTCATCGGCCAAATCAAGACAGCGCAAGTGAATTTCTGATAAATGAACAGGCATATCGATTAAAACAATATCGAAAAGTTTCTTTACTTCTTCAATGGCCGCTTTTATATGATTCTCAGAAATTCCTTCAAAAAACTCTGGCCTAGGGGGAGCAGCAAGAACGGATACACCCCCATCAACAGTGGACATATATTGATCTATTGAATAATTTGTGTGACCATAACCTTCTTTTACCCATTCATAAATAGTTTTTTTCGGTTTGATGTTATAGTAAATAGCTACCTCACCAAATTGAAGGTTCCCATCAATAACGGCAACTTTTTTCCCCATTTTTGCAAATGCGACTGCAAGATTAACAGTGAACAAGGTTCTGCCCACGCCACCCTTTGGACCAGTGACGGCTATGACTCTACTCTTTTCAATTTTTTGACTGATAAAAGTAGCATCTATCTTTACCCGTTGTTGCAAAAATTTCTTTGCATGGGCAACTGCCTCAACTAGTTCACCAAGATTATAAGTTGACCTAAGTGTATCCGTTGCCCCCACCTGCATTGCCTTTTTAAGATTTTCCATCTCCTCAGGAACTATTAAAATAATATATACATGGGGATGCTGCACCGATATCTCCTCGCAAAGGTCATAAACGTTATAAAGTGTACTCGGGTTAAGGAATAGGACAGCTTGATTACTATCATTTAGTAGGCCATTAAGCTTTTCCTTCTGATTGGTAATCGCCAAGTTAAAATGTTGTCTTTCCAAAAGTGTTTTGATATCTTGAGGGGAAATATTTGTATCAGAAAAATAAACCCAATTTATGTTCATGTCTATTCTGCGCCCTCCTCTTTGATCACTTCTCTGGTTTGTTTTATCCCAACTTTTCCTGTTTCTTTATCCTCTGTATTTCGTAGCATCAGATAAAAGCCATCCTTATCTTTGGCTGCTAAACCAAGCATGACTCCTTCTTCAGGAGTGACTTCCAATGTAATCGTTTCATAGAGAAGGGCACTTTCTTTTGTGTCAGAGGATTTACCGGACGTAAGAACCTTCACATTTTCAAGGATAAGCACCGCAGATTTATACTTTTTTCCTGTTTTGTCATCTTTCGTATTTTCATAGGCAATCACATCAACCATCGAATTCGGAGCAATATACCCTGAAACACCCTGTTCAAGAATTATTTTTAACGAAATGGCCCTTTTTCCTTTACTTACATCAACAATTGGATTGATGAATGCTCGTTCAAGGGCTTTCTCTTTTTCCGCTTGTTTCTCTTTTTCTATTTGCTCAGGAGACTTTTTATCCTTTGTTTCTCCCTTATCCTGGGTAATCGGTGCACTTGCTGGGGTGGAAGGTTTTTCTTTTACAAATATCGTCAAGTAAACAAAACCTGCTATCGTCAAACCTAGTATTAATGAGATCATCCATATCTTTTTTGTGTTCATATCGCCCTCCTCCTCTGCTATCTATTCAACTAGAGATACACCTAACACATGATAATTATTTGCATCCCCCGGATCACCAAACTCTCCAAAAGTTATTGTTTCTATATATTGTGCTTGAACAGTGTGACCAGTAATTTTTGATATCCAGACGGAGGCAAAGCCTATTATTTTTACCATTGTTTTCCCACTAACATCAGTAAAACTGTCTACTATTGGAACAATAACTACCCTGCTGCAAGTGCTATCTGCTGTCTCGTAATTTGAACAATACGGTCTATTAAGTCCATCTTCTTGTATTCTTTCTTCAAACCCTATTTTTACATTACCCCAACTTAACCCTGTCTTAGTATACTCATACATTTCATCCGATACTTCTAAATCGACTCCATTAATAATGTTGGAACGTAAAACACTTCCACCAGTACCACCGATTGCCAAAAAACCAAAATTCCCCTTTACGGAAGAGTTTTCTTCATTATTACCATTCCCAGGTTGGAAGTTCATTGGAAATTCGGGATATGGGTCAGTAGGGTCTGGGAGTTTATATGAGGGAATTGCTATCGGAACAATACCTTCTGTGCCCAAAAACCCTCCTCTTACTTTTGCTTTTGCAAAAGCAGGAACAGCAATCGAATCGATACCGAACATTCTAGCAAAGGTTAGACTTGCATTTACCGTTTTCTTTATTGCAATATAGTCTGAACCTGTTTTAATATCTGAGGCTGTTAGAGTTAATTTGTTTTTGTCAGCAATACTAATAGCAGTACTTACTGCTTTACTATCACCAGCCATAAGTTCACTTGCACCAGCTAGGACTGAGGCATCTAGGGTCTTTTGCAAATTTCCCTTTTTAACATACACTGTTCCTACATCAACAACTACTGCTGAAATACCACAGATTATAATCAATATTCCAGCAACAAATACCATTGAGGTACCCTGTTGAATTTTCCACATAATTTTTAATCTATTTAATATTATTCTTTTCATATTTACTCCACCCTCATCACAGTAGTGTTAGTTAATTCCATTGGCGAACCAAGTGTATCTGCCAAAGGTGTAATGAAATTGAAATCATACTCCAATTGAATTGTTACTTCATCACCAGTTTTGCGGGTGCCTTCTGCAGGGGTTATATTAATTGCACTAACACCAGCCACGTAATAATTTACCCTTCCCTCAATATCTGCATCAGAAGAATGAACACTTGCCAACCTTGCCGCTTCTCTCCCGGCATGATCAAGTGTTAATATGGTGTAAAGTAATCTTCCAAAGTCTACAATTCCAAATAAAAATAACAATAAAACTGGCACCATGAGAGCAGTTTCAACAAGGGATTGACCCTTTACTGACTTCATATTATCCCCCCTACCGCGTAAGTGCATAATACACCAATTGCAATAGGAACCCCGTATGGAATGGTAGGAGCAAGGTCTGTCTTATCCAGATTTAGTGACCCTTCGTTTGCTTTAATAAATAATAAAGAATAAAATAACCTCATAAAAAAGCTTTTTAATTCTCCCCGACGCAACATTATTACTAGAGCAATCACACCCCCAATTACTGCCGCATAAAAAAAGTTATAGAACACGAATTGAGTCCCTTTAAGTGCCCCAACAGCAGCTAAGAGTTTTACATCACCCGCCCCAATTCCTCCCATCATAAAAGGAATTAATAAAAGAGAAAATCCAACTAAAAAACCTTTACCACTATATAAAAAGCCTTCGTATCCATTTATACTTATATAATAGGTAAAACCGATAATGATGGCTGGTATAGTAACAAAATTATAAATTTTTCTAGATTTAATATCGGTAACTACACAAATAAAAAGTACAATTATTAAAATAAAATCAACCATTTTTATCCTCCTTTGGTTATAAAGGAAACCCCACTTCTCCAAAATGAAAAAGCAGGGCTAAGCACAAACCTTTTTTATTTATTTTTATCGATTATGGAAGTAATGCAGCTATCTTAGTATTAATTCTAGTAAATAGGGCTGAAAGTTCACTCGCAAATAAAGTACTTACTGTTGCACCCATAATGACAACTAACCCAACAATCAACCCGTATTCTGTCAATCCCTGTCCTTCTTCTTCTTTCAATAGTCTTTTTAACATGTTCATTTGTTCTCCTCCTATTAATTTCTTTTTAATCGTTCTATATTGAGAACTTATATTAAATATAAAACGAACAAAGAGATTTGAAAACCTCCGTTTTCGTTCGTTTTAACGCACTTTTATGTATTATTCTTCCTTTTTCTCCGTTTTTCTAATTATCTCTTAGTTTTTCGTTCTTTTAAAAGAATATAAAGTTTAATATAATGAACGTATTAATAGATTTAAACTTGGAAGGAGCTTAATTATGAAAGAAAATGTTGTTATTATTCCATACCAAATTAAAATGGCTGATTCTTTTTTCAAAAGGCTTAAAGGATTAATGTTTCGGAAGGATCCAATTAAGGATGAGGGATTATGGATTGTGCCATGCAATGCGGTCCATATGTTCTTTATGAAGTTTGCAATCGATATAGTTCTTCTTAATAAACAAAATGAAGTTGTAATGGTATACCATAGTTTGAGGCCTTGGAAAATGACGAAACCTGAGAAAACTGCTTATTCCACACTAGAACTTCCCTCTGGTTCAATTAATCAGTTAGGAATTTGTATTGGCAGTATTATTCAATGCCCGATTCAAAATTAAGTTTTTCGATTCAATTTCCTAAGGTTTTGAACCCTTATATATATGAACGAAAGAATATATTTTTATTTTATAAAAATGAAAAATTTCTTTCTAGAAATAATAATTTTCTTTAAATGAATTAAAGGTATTAAATTCTGTACAAAGAACTGAGAAAATATTATATTTCCTTATAAAGAACAAAATAAGAGATCTATTTTTTCATTTGAAATGGCCTTATTTTTAAAAATAGGTCAATCCTTGGTCATATTTCCTATATTTTATGTTGCATTAATCCGGCTTGCAGTATTAGCCATTGATGAAGTAATACCATCCTGCAAAATCACAGCTTCAAAAGATGATTGATGCTGTACTAGCTGGTGCGGGTAGCATGTTATATTTATTAATAATTTAGGAGGAACTAAAAACTTGGTAAAGAAATCAACTTTTATACTATTGATAGTAATCCTTCTCTCCTTCACAACCCTAATCACAGCCTCTGCAGCAAAGCCAGTGACTGGAACCAGCGGATTAATAATCACATCAACAAGCAGTTACAAAAATATCATTTTAACTTATTCACTGGAAAACGCTAAAAAGCTACCTGATAGATACATAGTCAAACGGGATGTTTTAAAGGTGTACGAAGGAAGAAATACTAGTTTTAATGACACTGGATTACACTCAGGGACAAAGTACATTTACACTGTTGAGGCTTGGTTAGGTGGGAAAATTCTTTCCTCAGCAACCTACAGTACCACAACAACTTCCATTGTAATCCAACCACTCGAAATGAAATCTGCTATTCTTTCGGATAAATCTGTGGTCATCACTTGGCCGAGTCAGACTTCAGGTTTTAGTCCAGACCCGTATAAAATTTTTGTTGATGGGATTCTAAAAACAATTCAGCCACCTTCCACCTCTACAACACAGACAACCACTATTTTAGACCTCCAACTAGGAAATCACACCATCAAGATTGAAGGATGGTATCAGGATGAATTGGTTAGTCAAGGCAGCCAGTTGATTACGATACCAGAAGCTATTGTCATCGTCCCAATTGAAGTAGCAGCGACTGTTTACTCTGATTTTTCTGCTGATATCCTGTATTCAATAGGCAATTTACAAGCAGACAACTATGTTATTTTTATTAATAATACACAAGTTTATAATGGATACCTGGAGCAACCTACTTTCCATTTTTCACCACTTACTCCAGGACTGAACTATACCGTTCGGGTGGAGGCATATTCAAATGAAAACCTGATCGGAAAAGGAAGTACTACATTTACGACGCCCTATCTAATCAAAACCGATTATGAGTTTAATGATTTTTCATCAAGAGAAGCTGTGGTTACCTTTTCTTACAACGCACCCCTACAACCGGCAGATCGAATGGTGATTACTCGTAAAAAAATGATGTTGTTGAATGGGGTACCAACTGAAGAAGTAAATTCTGAAGTGATTTATGATGGGACTCCTATTTCTTCCTACACAGAAAATCAGTTCATTATTGGGGTCACACGCTACAAATATTATGTAGCGAATTATTATACTGGAATGTTGGTTGGGTCAGGGAATACTTCGGTTCCAAATATCTTTGATTATTAATATAAACACTAAAAAGGTCTGTATCTCAAAGAATCACTTTGGGTTCAGCCTTTTTTTATTAATCCTGCCTATTTTAGTTCACCTTGTTGAATCACGATAATATTTTACTATATGTTCACCATTTGTACATACCAATTGAGAGTAATTGGCAATATGATGTAAATATAGAATGCTATAGGGAGAGATTTCAGCGATGAATAAAGTGATGCGATTACAGATGATTACCCATTTTATCTCTGACCACGAGGTAAAAACCCAAGAAGAGTTGGGGCAGTTACTTTTTAATGATGGCTTAAAGACGACGCAAGCAACCCTCTCCAGAGATATCCGTGAGTTGAGACTCGTCAAAGTCCCTTGTAAAGATGGCAGTCTCAAATATAGTTTTAAAATCAACACGGATCATTTAATTTCTGAAAAGCTTCGGCACAAATTGAGGGATGCTCTTGTCAGCATGGAGATTATTAACTATTTCGTTATCATAAAAACATTGCCCGGTCATGCCCATGCCTTTGGTGCGCTCTTAGATTCCATCGAGTTGGCAGGAAAAGCTGGAACGATTTGCGGAAATGATACCTGCTTAATTATTTGCCGGTCCACAGAAGAAGCTGTCAATATCCAACAACAAATTGATCTCTATAAAAAGTAGCATTCGATAAAAGATGATTACTGTTTCACAAGAGAAGGAGATTCTACGATGATCAATTCAAATGTGATAACTATGGATGTAATTTCTGATTTACGTAATTTTGATATTTTATCTGGCCTTCCTCCAAAATCCCTGCAAAAATATCTTCCTTACTTTTATTTAAGGAGCTACAAGAAACACCAACTCCTATTTATGGAGGGTGACCCTCGTGACAAAATATTTTTCTTACTAGATGGGTATGTCATGTACGAGAGTGGAAGTAAAGGGGGTACAATGCTCTACCTGGACTTTATAAAAAGTAATCAATTGTTTCCATATGGTGGTATATTTACTGATAGAGTTTACGATCAAACTGCCATTGCAGCAACGGATATTCAAGTGTATTTCATTCCAACTCACGTTTTTGAAGACTTACTTAAAACAAATCCGAAGTCATTAATATGTATTATTTCTAGGCTTTCAGATATTCTCCATCTCCATCAAAAACGAGTACAAACCATACTCACTCCTAATGCCCAAGAACGAGTTTTACATTCCCTGAAATTTTTGATGGATGACCTTGGTGAGCAGGACGGAGATGAAATCATCATCTCATGCCCACTTACAGCAGCAAATATCTCTAAAATATCTGGAACAACGAGGGAAACGGTAAGTCTCATCATAAATCAATTAAAAAGAGAACAAGTTTTATCTGTAACTTCCAAAAAGATAAGAATTCTTAAACCACATTATTTTGAGGAAAATTGCTGATTGTAAGGAATTTGGCTCAAATGCAATAGGTAACTTCCAGATTCAATCCACGATACATGCTTGAGCGGTTATACATACATAGATGATAAGGCTGGTCCTCTGGGTCAGTCTTTTTTAGTTTAGAAGTTTTGCGTCACAATGTTATAATTTTCCCAATTTTAGAACATTAATTGTGAGTTTCAGTAGATATTCATCGAGTATGCGTCTATCTTATTTTTAAAGACTCCATTGGTATCGATTTATACATAAAAATGCAGAACAGTTTATGCAGACGACAAAAAAACGTAATGATTATTACATTTTGTTTGTTATGCACCTTACAAAGTGAAACGCTTACATCACTTAAAATAAAGGTGTAGCAAGGATTGTTGAACTAAAGGAGGGGAAAAGATGAACGGTGGTATAACAGAAGTGACTTTACAGCAGGAAATAAAAAGTAAATTAATACACCCGATCCATGTCACATCGGAAATCGGTATTTTAAGAACTGTTTTACTTAAACGACCTGGAAAAGAAGTTGAAAATCTAACGCCTGAATTTTTACAACGACTCTTATTCGATGATATTCCTTATTTACCAATTATTCAAAGAGAGCATGACTATTTTGCCGAGACATTAAAAAATAGAGGCATAGAAGTTCTCTACCTTGAAAAGTTGGTTGTTGAAACATTAAGTAAACAAGAAATAAAAAACCAATTTGTTGATGATATTTTAAGTGAAAGCAAAGCAAATATTAACGGAGCAGCAATTGTTTTAAAGGACTATTTACTCTCTTTCTCTACCGCTGAAATGGTTGACAAAATTATGAGCGGCGTCATCAAAAGAGAAATCGAAGCAAGCAAAAAGAGACATCTATATGAATTAATGGAAGATCACTATCCTTTCTACTTAGATCCAATGCCCAATCTATATTTTACCCGCGATCCTGCAGCAAGTATTGGGAACGGATTATCTATTAACAAAATGCGTGAACCTGCACGTCGACGTGAATCCTTGTTCATGCAATACATCATTAAATTTCATCCAAGATTTGCAGGTCATGATGTTCCAGTCTGGTTAGACCGCGACTTTGAATTCTCTATTGAAGGTGGAGATGAATTAGTTCTTAGTGATGAAGTTGTGGTAATCGGGGTTTCAGCTCGTACCTCACCAAAAGCAATTGAAAGGTTAGCCCTAAACTTATTTAAAAAACAAGATTCGTTTAAAAAAGTTGTGGCAGTAGAAATATCGAAATGCCGTGCCTTTATGCATCTTGATACCGTATTTACAATGGTAGATTATGATAAATTTACAATTCACCCTGAAATCCTAGGACCCAAAGGCAATATGAATATTTACATTCTCGAAAAAGGTGTTGATGATGAGCACGCTAACATCACTCACCGTACGAACCTTCAGGAAACTCTTAAAGAAGTGTTAGGATTAAGTGAACTAGTCTTAATTCCATGTGGTGGTGGAGATGAAATTGCTGCTTCACGCGAACAATGGAATGATGGTTCTAATACTTTAGCAATTGCTCCAGGAGTCGTTGTCACCTATGATCGCAACTACATTTCTAATGAACTTTTACGTCAGCATGGAATAGAAGTACTGGAAATTGCTAGTTCAGAATTGTCTCGCGGCCGTGGGGGTCCACGCTGCATGAGTATGCCAATTATTCGGGAAGACATATAACTATTAGTTAATCCAAGGGAGAGATAAAAACATGTTAACAACCAAATCGAAATTTTTCGGGAAAAGTTTTCTTGCAGAAAAGGATTTTACGAAGGAAGAGTTTGTTTATCTCATTGATTTGGCATTGAAATTAAAGAATGAAAAGAAGAATGGGATTCTCCATCGCCATCTTGAAGGCAAAAATATCGCCTTGCTTTTTGAAAAACCGTCCACCCGCACTCGTTGTGCCTTTACTGTAGCTTGCGTCGATTTAGGTGCACACCCTGAATATTTAGGAAAAGATGACATCCAATTAGGTAAAAAGGAATCGGTTGAAGATACGGCAAAGGTTCTTGGCCGCATGTTCGACGGCATCGAATTCCGTGGCTATTCACACAAAACGGTAGAAATGTTAGCTGAACATTCCGGCGTTCCAGTCTGGAATGGGCTAACTGAATTATGGCATCCAACTCAAACACTTGCTGACTTCTTAACTGTAAAAGAAAACTTTGGGCACCTTGAAGGAATTAAATTTGTTTATGTTGGCGACGGACGAAACAATGTGGCCAACAGTTTGCTTGTTGGCGGTGCGCTTGTCGGTATGGACATCCGCATTTGTTCCCCTGAATCGTTGTTCCCAGCTTCAGAAATCATCGAATTAGCACAGGGATTAGCGGAAAAATCAGGTGGTCGCGTAACAATTACTAGCAGTGTTGATGAAGGTGTTAATGACGCAGACGTTATTTATACAGATGTATGGGTTTCTATGGGTGAAGAAGAAAAGTTTGCAGAAAGAATTGAACTCCTTACGCCATATCAAGTGAAAATGGAAATGATTAAAAAAACAGGTAATGACAATATGATCTTCCTTCATTGTCTGCCAGCTTTCCACGACATTGAAACACGTTATGGCAAAGATATCTTTGCAAAATATGGACTTACTGAAATGGAAGTAACGGATGAAGTATTCCGCAGCACACATTCTAAAGTATTTGATCAAGCTGAAAACAGAATGCACACCATTAAAGCAGTAATGGCAACAACTCTAGGTAATTTAGAATAATAGATTCTAAAGAGGAGAAGGGCATAATCGCCCTTTCCCTTTCTTCTCTATTACAAGTACCTACTAACAGGAAGGACGACTGGAGGATGAGCATGGACAAAATCTCCGAACTTTTACTACCAGAACTACGCAAAGTAGAAAATGATTTTCATAATGCGTTAATGCAGCTCGTCGAAATCCCGAGTGTGATTCAAGTAGATGAGCAGGATTATCCTTTTGGTAAAAATATTGATTTGGCCCTTAGGAAGGCACTAGAGATCTGCGAACATCTAGGCTTTAGAACATTTTATGATCCAAAAGGGTATTACGGCTATGCAGAGATAGGCACCGGAGAAGAAATGATCGGGGTCCTCGGACATATTGACGTAGTTCCCGCAGGAAAAATAGAGGAATGGGATACACCTCCTTTTCAAGCAATGATAAAAGATGGAAAAATGTATGGCAGAGGAACACAAGATGACAAAGGGCCGACACTTGCGGCACTATTTGCCACAAAAGTTCTAATGAACCTCGGTATTACCATTAATAAAAGAATTCGCTTCATATTTGGAACAGATGAAGAAACACTTTGGAGATGTATGAATCGTTATTGTGAAATCGAAGAAATTCCGAGCATGGGATTTACTCCAGACTCCACTTTTCCTTTAGTTTATGCAGAAAAAGGCTTGTTGCAGCTGCATTTGGAAGGGAAAAACGATACAAGTCTTAGGTTAAATTCAGGAAATGCTTTTAATGCGGTGCCTGACACCGCACGATATGCTGGAGAAAAGAGCAAAGAATTAAAGGTTGCTTTGGATGTGCTAGGGTTTGCTTATGAAACAGCTGAAGATGTGATTGTAGTTTTAGGGAAATCGGTCCATGCACAAGTGAATGAAAAAGGTATCAATGCCATTAATCGACTAGTAATTGCCTTGAAAAAGATTGGTTACACTTCCAAAATAATTGATTTTGTTAACGATTTTATTGAGGAAGACCCATATGCAATAAAAATCTTTGGCGATTGTAATGATGAATCTTCAGGAAAATTGAAATTCAACATTGGAAAAATAGAGCTTAACGATCAATTCGAAAGATTGTCAATCGACATCCGTATCCCGGTGACAGCGGACAAACAAAAGGTCGTGAAGCATCTGTCTCAAATCAGCAACGAATATGGATTAAGGTACAAGGAATTCGATTATTTAAAATCTATTTATTTGCCAAGGGATTCTTTCTTACTCACTACCTTAATGAACGTTTACCAAGAAGTAACCGGTGACAAGATTTCAGAACCGATTTCATCGGGTGGTGCCACGTATGCACGATCAATGGATAACTTCGTTGCATTCGGGGCGACTTTTCCAAATCAAACAAAAACTGAGCACCAACCTAATGAACACATTGAATTAGAAGAAATGTTTAAGGCAATGATGATCTATTCTAAAGCAATCTATGAATTAACACGATAAGTAAGCCATTTAATTAATGGGGGAATTTATATGAAAAAATTCAAGATGCCTACCGCTTATACGTTATTATTCTTAATTATTATCGTGATAGCTGCATTAACATGGGTGATCCCTGGTGGACATTACGATATGAAAGTGGACAAAGCAACAGAACAAGAAATTCCTGTCTCAGGGACATACACGCAGTTAGCAAGTGATCAACAAACTCCTCAAGGTTTATGGGAAGTCTTAAATGCGCCGATAAATGGTTTCTTTGATGCAAAAGACATCGCCCTATTTGTTCTTGTTATTGGTGGTTTCCTTGGCGTTATCATGAAAACAGGTGCAATCGACGCTGGCGTTACCCGTGTCATTCGAAGATTAAAAGGACGAGAGCAGTGGCTCATACCAATATTAATGACGTTATTTTCCATTGGTGGTTCGACCTACGGGATGGCAGAGGAAACGATTGCTTTTTACCCAATCCTCATCCCTGTTTTAATTGCAGCAGGTTACGACGCATTAACAGCGGTATCGATTATCGCCCTCGGTGCAGGTATCGGCTGTTTAGGTTCAACAGTTAACCCATTTGCAACAGGAATTGCTTCTGGATTTGCTGGAGTTTCAATTGGCGATGGAATGGTTCTTCGTCTCGTCATCCTGGTTGTAACATTAATTGTGACGATTTTGTTTGTCATGCGTTATGCCAAAAAGGTAAAATCTGACCCTTCCAAATCACTGATTGCAAATATGAAAGAAGAAAATGAGAAACATTTCTTAACACAAAAAACAGAAGATATTAAATTTACAGGTCGTCATAAGGCCGTACTTACCGTTTTTGGATTAACCTTTGTCATTATGATTTTAGGAGTTATTCCTTGGGCATATAAATTTAATATTACTATTTTTGAAGATATGACAAAAGCTTTGGGAAAAATTCCGTTCATCGGTAAGTTGCTAGGCGGCATGATGCCTCTAGGTGACTGGTGGTTCGGAGAATTAACAATGCTATTTTTAACCTCTTCGATCATCATTGCCTTTATCTACAGAATGGGCGAAGAAAATTTTACAAGTACGTTTATTAACGGGGCCCGCGATTTATTAGGTGTTGCGATCATCATCGGTATTTCACGAGGCATTACCGTTGTCATGGATGCTGGCGGAATGACAGCAACCATTCTTTATTGGGGCGAAGGCATGTTGGATAATGTCGGTTCCATACTATTTACAAACCTCTCCTTCCTGTTTTATTTACCACTATCTTTCCTAGTTCCATCCACTTCAGGACTCGCAACCCTATCGATGCCGATTATGGCACCGCTAGCAGATTTTGCTGGAGTAGGTAGAGATTTAGTCATTACAGCTTACCAAAGTGCATCAGGAATCGTGAATTTACTTACACCAACAAGTGCAGTAATAATGGGAGCACTTGCCATTGCTCGTGTTCCATATAGTACTTACCTAAAACACGTTTGGAAATTGGTACTAGGATTATCAATTATCGTCATGGTGATCTTGAGTGTAGCAACAATTATCAGCTAATGAAAAAAGCAGAAACGTGCGTTTAGAGACTAAACCGGAGCGCTTGGAAACGAGGTAAAGGAAATTCAATAAAGCGATAGAGATTCGATGTTGTCTTATCGTAGAAGTCGTGATGTAACTAACAGCACGGGTTGCTTGCACTAGTCAATTTTGACGTAATGAGTTGCGAGCTTAGTCCCGCACATTCCAAAATAAAGAAACTAATGGAGAGGCGATAAAATGAAAAGACAAAAAATGGTTATTGCATTAGGCGGAAATGCTATTCAATCAGGTGACCCAACAGCAGAAGCTCAACAATTAGCCCTTGAAATAACAGCAAGACAGCTAGTGGATTTTATTGAAAAAGGCATTGATATTATCATTTCTCATGGAAATGGTCCACAGGTAGGAAATATCCTACTACAACAAAGAGCAGCAGATTCCGTTAAAAATCCTGCGATGCCTCTTGATACATGTGGTGCAATGAGCCAAGGAATGATTGGCTACTGGATGCAAAACGCAATGGATAAAGTTCTTAAAGAACGTTCCATTGAAAAAAATGTTGTTACAATTGTTACTCGTGTTGTAGTCGATAAAAATGACCCTGCTTTTCTTCATCCAACAAAGCCGATTGGGCCTTTTTATAGTGAAGCAGAAGCAAAAAAAATCATGGAAGAAACGAATACCTTTTTTAAAGAAGATGCAGGCCGTGGTTGGAGACGGGTTGTACCATCACCAATGCCCGTAAGTATCAAGGAACATTCCGTTATTAATACACTCGTCGAGGCTGGGAATATCGTCATTTCTGTCGGGGGCGGCGGCATTCCTGTCATTGAAACAGCTGACGGTTTACTCGGGATTGAGGCGGTTATTGATAAAGATTTTGCTTCCCAAAAGCTGGCTGAACTTGTTGGTGCAGATGTATTAATCGTCCTCACTGCTGTCGACAATGTGTACATTGATTTTAACAAACCAACTCAAAGAAAATTAGCGGATGTTAGTGTTGGTGTATTAGAAAGTTATATTGGGAGTGGGCAATTTTCTGAGGGAAGTATGCTTCCAAAAGTAGAAGCGGCAATTAATTTTGCCCGGACAAGTCCGAATCACAAAACGATTATTACCTCATTAGACCAGGCCCTTCTTGCTCTGGATGGCAAAGCAGGAACGCATGTCTCCTTACATGGGGCACCAGTTCTCACATAACAAAGTCAAAAATTAAATATCTTTCAAAAAAAGACTTACATGTGTAAGTCTTTTTTTGTGCTAAACCTGTATTTAAGTAACCTTTTGACTACTCAGATTAGTAGTTATCAGCTGACAGTGTATCTTGTACGTGCTTATGCTTTACTGATTAACGCATTTTTTCTTAGTGCGTGTTTCCGCCAAACTATCGTTGTCGACAATGTCATCACTAACAAAATCAGTCCTAAGATGAATGGATAGATGATATTAACATCATACAACAGCCCGGCGAGCGTGGGTCCTAACACATTTCCGATGCTCATATAGGCGTTATTCATCCCCATTGCAAAGCCTTGTTCATTGCCAGCCAGCTTAGAGATGAGCGTATTTAGGACAGGACGTAGGATCGAGGTCGCAAGGAAAATGATCAGGGTAATCCCAAAGAACAACACATAGGTAGATGCAAATAATGTCAGAAGGAAGCCGGCAGTCGCCACACCTAAAAAGATGACTAACACCGATCCTTCCCCATAACGACGAACAATGCGTTCGACAACAAAAAGCTGCACAATCACACTAACAATCCCAGTAGATGTAATCATGATCGCAATTTCCTTAGGGGTGGCCCCAAACTGGTTATCAACGAAAAGACCTAGGACCGATTCATATGACATTAATCCAAAACTCATCACAAGCGTAATAACGAGTGGAATGAAATAGGGCATTTTAACAGATCGGACGATTTTCCTAGACATCGATTCTTCATTTGCTCTATCCATTGCTGCTAGAGACTTTTCTGGTTGACTTTCTTTAAGAACAATCACGGAGAAGATAACGGCAAGAAGCGATACAATTGCTGAAATTAAGAAAGGTATCTTCAGGCCAAAGTCCGCCAAAAACCCACCGACACCAGGTCCAATAACAATTCCAAGGGACATGGAAGCTGATACTAAGCTGTTTCCTTTTGCCCGTTGATCTAGTGTCGTAATATCTGCTACATACGCAAAAATTGCTGGGACAAGTAACGCGGCTCCAATCCCACCAATGACACGGGAAGTATAAAGCCACCAAATCGAATTAGTACCATAAAAAACAAACATTGAAATCGTTAATCCGATTAGGCCATAAATAATCATCTTTCTACGCCCATATTGGTCCGTCCATTTTCCGGCAATCGGGGAAAAAATGAGCTGTGCTCCGGCAAATATGGCAATCATTAAGCCAGCAGCTGTCCCTCCTTGATTAATGGACTCTAAATAGGCGGGCAAGATGGGAATAATAATCCCAAAGCTTCCAATTGCAATAAACATATTAATCATTAAAACGATTAACTTTTTTCGTTGTTCAACTGACATGTGTGGTGCCTCTCTTTCCTTACTAAATTACAACATAACAGGCTATTTTCTCATGGAAACTCACCATATATACGTCATTTATTTAGGCTGTTTTCGCAAACTTTGTTGCTATATACGAAGATGTGCGGTGTGGTTGATTTCCGCTCCAGATGCTCGCTTTCCGCGGGTCGGGCGGTGAGCCTCCTCGGCGTAAACACCTGTGAGGGTCTCACCTGTCCCGCTGCTCCCGCAGGAGTCTCGCACTGCAACGAAGATCAACCCTAAATAGTTTTTTTAAAAGTAACACTCTATTAGAAAACAGCCTTTATTTACATTCATACCAAGTATGAACAAATTTTTAAAATACAAATTATTATAAAAGAATTATTATACCATGGTTAGCACCACAATCAACAAGAAATTTCGGAAACCGAAGTGCTTGCCAGAAACCGTCCCCATCGAATTGGTTCTTTTTTCAAATTAGCTTATAACTTTACCTGAATGTATAATTACCTTACCAACAGGAAGTAAATTAAACTAAGTTTGTAGCCACTGCCTTCAAGCAATATGGCTATCCCCCCGCTCAGGTGGTACTCATACAGATAGGAGTCATCTAAAATGAACAAAAAACAAGGTAGCCTTCAGCCATTTATCAATCTTATTTTATCAACGAAAATCCCGAAGGTTCCGCTCATTATCGGTTTATCAGCTAGTGTTCTAACAACTCTTGCTGGTCTGATTGTTCCATTATTAACGAAGAATTTAGTGGATGGTTTCTCGGTTTCATCATTAAGTATTCCCCTCATCATCGGCATCGGTTTAGCATTTATCACTCAAGCAATTATTAGTGGTGTATCCATTTACTTACTAAGCCTTGTCGGTCAAAAAATTGTTGCAAGGCTCCGTGAGCGGATGTGGGTAAAACTGATCCGCTTACCTGTTAGCTATTTCGATAGCCAATCAAGTGGTGAAACAGTGAGTCGTATCGTGAACGATACAAGTGTTGTCAGAGATTTAATCTCGAATCACTTCCCACAATTTATTACTGGGATTATTTCCATCATCGGGGCAGTCGCCATCTTACTCGTTATGGATTGGAAAATGACATTACTAATGTTAATTTCGGTCCCACTAACATTGGCAATCATGTTGCCACTCGGACGGAAGATGCACAAAATCTCTCGTGGTTTGCAGGATGAAACTGCTACATTCACAGGAAATATCCAACAAACACTTGGTGAAATTCGTTTAATGAAATCTTCAACCGCTGAACAAAATGAAGAAGCAAAAGGGTTACTAGGGATTGAGAAATTACTTGGTTTCGGTATAAAGGAAGCTCGTATCTATGCGCTAATTGGGCCAATAATGTACCTTGTTGTCATGGTTGTTATTGTGATGATTATTGGTTATGGTGGTATGCGGGTTGCAAATGGAACGATGTCAACAGGCTCGCTTATTGCCTTTTTGCTTTACTTGTTCCAAATCATTATGCCAATCACCTCTTTTGCGATGTTCTTTACGCAATTACAAAAAGCAAAAGGAGCAACAGAACGGATTATCGATATTTTAGACCTACCACTAGAAACAGGCCAAGATGGTTTAATTATGGATATCACCAACCAGCCGATTTACGTCTCGAACGTGTCCTTTGCATATAGCAAGGATGAGCCGATACTGAAGAACATTTCACTCGAAGCTCGTCCTGGGGAAATGATTGCTTTTGCAGGTCCAAGCGGTGGCGGAAAAACAACGATATTCGGATTACTTGAACGTTTTTTCGAACCCACTTCAGGCGATATAGTAATCGGTACCACGCCAATTAACCAGTTATCACTTGTTTCATGGCGCAGTCAAATCGGCTATGTATCACAAGAAAGTGCGATGATGGCTGGGACGATTCGTGAAAATTTATGCTACGGTTTAGATGGGGAGAATATTACAGACGAACGTCTATGGGAAGTAGCTAAAATGGCCTACGCCGACGAATTTATTCATGCATTTTCAGATGGATTGGGGACAGAGGTTGGCGAGCGTGGCGTGAAACTATCTGGCGGTCAACGACAACGGATTGCCATCGGACGTGCCTTTTTACGAGATCCGAAAATTCTCATGATGGATGAGGCAACAGCAAGCTTGGACAGCCAATCAGAAGGCATTGTCCAACAAGCGTTAACTAGGTTAATGGAAGGCAGGACAACATTCGTTATTGCACATCGTTTATCAACGATTGTTGATGCTGATAAAATTATTTTCATTGAAAAAGGCCATGTAACAGGCATCGGTACCCATCAAGAATTAACACAGTCACACGCATTATATCGTGAGTTTGCTGAGCAACAATTAGCATAATGAGTAGCAATCCTAACTGCAGCTATTTAAAAAAAACCGGTTTTTTATCAAAAGTAAAATAGTAAAGACATTCAAAAGGTCCATTAGCTGAGAGATAATGGACCTTTTTAGATTGACAATTATTATTACTAGTTTCATCATGACTCGCTAGAAAACTCAACAAACAAACGATGAATCTATGATAATGTCAAACAATCTTCACAGACTGGTGCCTAAAACCCATTGACAATGATTCTCATTATCTTTAATATAATGACTATAGACCACACATTGGAGGGTGATATCACATGTTTACCATGCTATATGGATTGAAGGATATTCACACGGTTATTGCTAATCAACGAAAAATTGGCGGTGCTGCCGAAGCTGATTCGATTCGCTTATCTTCCGGTGAAACCTATAAAAACCCTGTGTTTACCAATGTTGATATCTCAAAAGGACAATATATATCCCTTTGTTTTATAGATGAAGAAGGAACAAATATTATTGTACATGTTGACCAAATTGCAGTCATTAAAGGATTGCAGCACAAATTGATATGCCAGTTGAATAACCCATATATTAAACAATTATTAGTGCGCGATACTCTAAACCATTTACAAAAATTATGTGAAGTAAATGCCGGATTTGTTACAACTACTTTTAAAAAAGAAGCGCTCAAACTTGTCCGTGATATTAGCGTGAAAGAATTAAAAAGCCACAAAATCTCGCTGCCGTTCCCTGTTGAGGATAAATTAGTTCAATTATTTGCATAAGAAAAGCGCAAGCGCCCGTTTAGCGGCGTATTTCCTTGCGCGCTTCGACTAAGATAAAGGAAACACTAAAGAGCGATTCGTTTCAGGTGTTGACTTATCGAAGGGAGAAGAGCGAAGTACACTTGCAGTACGGGCGCTGGAGCTGGACATGTATCAAAGATCAATGATATAAATTCTGATAGCATGAAAAAACGAGGTCCCGATTGTCGTGGACCTCGTTTTTTATTTATAAAATTTCTGCCTGACAAGCCAATCGATACCCATTGGCTAACTCATGCTTTAACTTTTTATGCTCTTGTTCGTTTGGTTGGGAGAGTAGACTCGGACCTTGAACAAGCTTCACCGTACATTGACCGCAAGTTCCTTTCCGGCATTTAAATCGGATAGGCTTCCCTTGGTTAAGTGCTGCATCTAACAATAGTCTCCCTTTCGATGGGGAGATTTCGAACATATCGTTGCCTTGTTGCACGATTATTTTTTCCTGAAGGTGGTTCTTCTCACCGTCTGAAGATTTCAGCTCTGACACTATTTTTCCAGAAATGAGGGAACCTACCGTAAATACTCGTCTATCCACTAGTTACTCCACGAGAGCTTCCAATGTGCAAATGGCCGAAGGGCGCTTAATTCTTAAGACAACCGTTTCATAGACACGAAATGGATGGTTCATCCCTTCCTGACCCATGTAAGCTGTATCAAAATCTTCTGACACCGCAAGATCCACGTTATTTCTACCTGTATTTAGAATGACTCCCGTTTTCCCTTTTAAAACAGGGGATTGGAATACTCCATCTGTCACGAGCTCACGGACATGTTCAATCTCTAACACATTTGTATCCTTATGGACACGGTGTAAAAGCGAATAAAGCTCTGGGGCTAAGACAAGTGCAAACGGCCCATGATGGTTCATCTCAAGCAGTTTATTTCTTGCCTCGACAATATCAGCAAAGGCGGTGCCTGACTCATACCATTCCCCAATCAGGTGGGTGAGCCGACCTTGTACATTCATTAAACCAGGGATATCAAATTCCTTTGCCCCGTGAAAAATCATCTGATCTTCGAGATTGGCAACATCCCTTGCTGCATTTGCTGCTGGCGAAAAATCAATAGGAATATCTAATACCTTTGTCTGCTCTAGATCACGCCAATATAAGATGAAGTCTTTATATAATAAGGGAATCGTATGATTAACACGCTTACTGGACTCGAAAGCAGTATCAAAGGACCCTTGAAAATCCATTTTAGCCTCGATATTTCCCATAAAAATATCGTTAGAGATGCTTTGCATTCCTCTGCCAAGCGGACCATATAGTTCAATAAATCGTCTCCCAACCAACTGTCTACGGGCCGTCTCAATCACGGTTTTATCAAGTAAGGAAAATTCGTGGTCTGATAATGGTGAATCCGGAAATAATTGTGATTTATTCATTCTTCTATCCCCTCTTTCCTTAAATAAAGTCTGTTTTGATTTTCAGCATGCTTCGTTTCATCGATTGAACTGATATTGGTGTGATCGTTCGCGGGTATGTGAGATAAATTCAGTCAAACCTAAGAATACTCCCACCAAGTTTGCAATTAATTACCCCAAAACACAAAATGTTATTGTACTGTAACTTTTTATTTTTTAAAGAAAGATTTTATAGTAAACTCCCGACTGTAAAGCCCTTTTTGTATTTAGTCTGTGCAACAATTGGGGTAGCAGCGCTGGATGAAGCGGTTCTATCTAAGTGATCATGATTCTCATCGTGATGTGCATGTGGGTCCTTGTAATTACTATCAAAACGTTTATTCATTTCAATTAACATCCCTTTTACCGTTTGATAATCCTCGTAAGTCACACCCCGTAATTGATTTAACATCGTGCTTCTTTCTTCATCTGTAAAGCGAAACAAGGCTAAATCGAGGTGTTCCACGAAATTATGTAACCCAAATTTTTCAAGGTTCAACTCTTGTAAGAGACGATTAAATTCATTATTTGTCGGAGCAAAATCTTTCTCGTCTTTCTCCTTATCGAATTTATTGATGAGCGGAATCAACTCCACTAAGCGGGACAGACGCTGCTCTTCTTCCTCAAAAATATGATGGTAATAGAGCCGTTCGTGTTCATCGGTTGCATTTTTAATGACCGGATCAAGCATATTCATAAACTTTTCAATGGCATCCTTGGTGGTTGTAAAAATCTGATAAAATTGCTTTAATTCCTCTTTCATTTTATCCCCCCCTGATATCAACTACTTGTCATTACTTGACGTTTTAAAGGTGTATTAAATACTATTTTGTCATTTATTATATTCTTCATGGGCAAAAATGGCAAGTGCAGTGAATATATCTACACTCTTGAAACATAATAAATATGGTTGTCCAATACCATTAGGAGGAGATATCTATGATGCAAAATCAACAAGGCCAGACGCACCAAAATATGCACACAGGGACTGTAGCCCCGCAAATGAATCACGGTGGCCATGAAGTATTTGATGTCCATGAGGTACTTTCAGGAGCGATCGGCACGATGAATCAGTACATGTTACTACAACAGCACGTAAAAGATCCAGAATTGCTTGATATAATAAAACGCCAATATCAATTTATGCAAGATGAATATAATATCACGGTAGAGTGTTTCAAATCGGGCCAAAATCCATCAAAACCGACACAGAGCTATAAAATGACCCAAGGAAATGATTTCGTGTATGGACTAACACCGTCTCAGCCAAAAAAACCACTTCAATCTGTCGCTGAAATTACTGATGAGTGTATCTCAGGCATGATGCTTGGTGGTGTAAAATCAGTCGCATCAATGAAGACAATGGCAGCACTCGAAGTAACGAACCCCGTTGTCCGTCGCGTGCTTGCTGATTCCATTCCAAATTGCATTGAAATGGCTTACGAAATCTCCATTTATCAAAATAAACATCAGTACTATCAAGTACCACAGCTTGCTGAGCAAGATATGACTCAACTACTTAACGCATTTGCACCTGCTACAGGGATGCCACAGATGCCAAATAACAATATGAAACATTAATTTTCACAAAAAGGGGGTACGTAATGTTATGTACCCTCAATTTCATTATACAAACACTAGCGTTTTTGAATTAGCAATAGTCTACTTTCCATCCTCTCTATCCAACTCATTAAAGCGGATAGTATCTTTTTATATTCGCGAGAATCTTAATTACCACTTCCTCGTTATAGGTATGGACAGGTAGGTTTCAGTAGTTAACCATATTTAACGCATGAATGACTTCTTCCACATATAATTGTATCTGCCTGCTGCTGCAAATTACACTCTTTTGAGGCGCAACATCTACTCCCTCTATATCATACAAGAACTGTTTCGCCGCCCTCCAGCATGCCTCGTAAATGAATTCAAACCGTTGTATGGTTCCATCCCACTCCACAGCATTATTAGACAAGAATATCGCTTTCGAATATTCCTTTTTTTAACATATAAAAAAAGACCAGCATCTCTGCTGACCTTTTCTTTCCACTATGTAGTGGAGACGGTGGGACGTGCACATCCATGCTTTCGTCATGGCACTGACTATATCTTGAACCTGCCTTCACACAGGTCCCCTGGCGTCTTATGCGAAACATAAATTTACCCTTTCAAGGTTTTGATTTCGCATCCTAGTACTACCATTCACGAATGGCAGTCTATAAGTCGATACACGGCTGTTGGATTGCTCCACATACCGCTCGGCATTGCCCTATCACTGATAAGCGACTTAGGTTTCACCGATAAAGCCAGATTTTCACTTGCGTGTTACCACACAAGGCGACTAATTACTAATCGAACCCACGTCCAAAGATATCGCCACTTGAGCTTCTACGAGTGTAGTCGATATATTGGGGTTTCGCTGATCCTTATGCCTATCGACCGGCGTCCGGTCAGCTAGCCTGGTTGTGCTCTTCCTTCATCCTCAGGCGGTGGATTCCGGTGTAGCCTACTTAGAGTGAGTCCGCTACCGTACCACATAGGCGATGGACGGGCGAACAGCTATGCAGTATTAAGCTGCGAAAGCTAGGTTGTTGTTAGTTTTGCCAGTTATAGGCGTTGACGTTTTAACGAGGCCGATCCCCTCGACTCGCCACCCAAGCTCAAACTACCCCTGTCGAATCCTTAGCGTCCCCATATAAAATGAGCTGGCCACCTAGTTAAAGATGCACCGCAAACGTTCGGGTGCTCAGGAAATATTGAGCAAGTATTTCTTGTCGCCAAATCAGCGATAAACTTAGTATAACATATTTTGCGCATTTTTCAATTGTAAGTATTTGTAAACTACATTTTTTGACGATCTCGGAAGGCACGTTCGATTTCTCGCTTTGCTTCCTTTTGCTTCAAGTCTTCACGCTTATCATAATTCTTTTTCCCTTTTGCTAACCCAATTAACACCTTGCAAAAACCATTTTTCAAATAGAGCTTTAAGGGAATAAGCGCATAACCTGTCTGTTTTGTTTCCCCAATTAACTTGCTAATTTCACGTTTATGAAGCAGGAGCGTCCGTGTCCTTAATGGGTCATGGTTAAAGCGATTTCCTTGTTCATAAGGGCTGACATGCATACCAAATAACACTACTTCCCCATTTTGAATACGGGCATAGGCATCTTTAAGATTCACACGACTTGCTCGAATCGACTTAATTTCTGTCCCCTGCAAGACAATCCCTGCTTCGTAGGTTTCTTCAATAAAATATTCATGGTAAGCCTTTTTATTTTGTGCAACAACTTTCCCTAAACCTTTTGGCATTTTTCCACCTCATCTATAGATACATTTTAGCAGAATGTACTGGGTTGGACAATAAAAGGAGCCTAATGTGGAAGGCTCCCGCTAAGATTATCTTTTCTTTTTCTTTTTCGTACTCTTTGAGATTGGAACATTTTCATAATATTTTCGTTTCTTCTTTTTCACATTGGCACCCTGTTCGGTTGATGAATCAGTTTTTTTGGCCTCGCCTTGCTGTTTGTTGCGGCGCGGCTTGTTGGTATCGCTGCCGGTTTTGAAAACCTTCGTCGTCTCTGACCGCTCACGGCGCGTCCCCTTCATGCCAACGATTTCAAAGTCAATGGAGCGCTCGTCTTTATTGACCTTTACCACTCGAATCGTAATTTCATCACCAATCCGGAACACATTTCCAGTCCGCTCGCCAATCATTGCAATACTTCGCTCATCATAACGATAATAGTCATCAGTCATATAGCTGACATGGACAAGCCCTTCAATTGTATTAGGCAGTTCGACAAACATACCAAAATTGGTCACAGAACTGATTATTCCATCATATTCCTCGCCAATCTTATCTTCCATGTATTCAGCTTTCTTCAGTTCGTCTGTTTCCCGCTCCGCATCAACAGATCTTCGCTCCATTTTTGAAGAATGCGTGGCAATCTCAGGTAAGCGGGCATTCCATTTTTCCTTTGTCGCCTCGTTCAGCTTTCCTTCAATTAAATAGGTACGGATTAACCGGTGAACGATGGTATCAGGATAACGGCGAATCGGTGATGTGAAATGGGTGTAAAATTCAGTTGAAAGCCCAAAATGGCCAAGGTTTTCTGGTTCATATTTCGCCTGCTGCATTGAGCGC
>JAIMAD010000078.1 GCA_023512145.1 Bacillus sp. (in: firmicutes)
AGTTCCTTGCTACTGTGGCTGTGGTGTCAGTGATGGACATAAGAGTAATCTAGACTGCTTTATCGATCAATTTGGAAATGATAATGCAGTTGTAGAATATGATTCGATGGGTATCGCCTGAGATGTTTGTATCGATATCGCCCGGGAGGCGGTAGAAATGAATTTAAGCGGCAAAAGCCCTAAGAAAATATACGATTTAATCATTAAGAAATATGGAGATATGGGAGATCCAACTCCAACACCAGAACCTAAGTAAGGGGTAACCCATGAAAAAGATATTATTAGGATTTTATCTTTTGGTTATTATTGGAATTGTCATTTGTATTATTAATAGTGAAATTTTTGATAGTGAGAGCTCCAAGGCGGTAGCTGCAGGAGAAAAGGTCTATAACAAAAACTGTCTTGTCTGCCATGGTAACACCGGCAAAGGTGAAGGTTCAAATGCTGGAACATCTATTAATAATCAGCAATTTTTAAGCTCTGTATCCGATAAGGATTTGTATAATTATGTGAAATATGGAAGAGAAGGCACAGGTATGCCTGCATATGGGCCAAGAGTGTCAGAAGAGGAATTAAACCATCTTGTCGCATTTATGAGAGATTGGCAAACAAAGGAAATAAAGGTTGATGTGCCTAAGACGATTTCTGGCAATCCTGAACAGGGGTTGAAACAATACAATTTGTACTGCCTAACCTGTCATGGTGAAGCTGGGGCTGGTAAATTGAAATTGGGAACAGTCCTCTCTAATCCCCAGTACTTGAAATATACAACGGATACACAAGTTTGGATTGATACGGCTTACGGCCGTGAAGAGACACGGATGAGTCCTTCGTTGAAAGGTCTTGAAGGAGCACGTCAGCTGAAAAAAGAGGATATTAGTGATATTGTTTCCTATATCCGTTCCTTGGAGAAAAAATAAACCAAATACAAACATAAACCCTGAATCCGAAACAATGGATTCAGGGTTTATGTTTGTATTGTAATTTAATAGATGAAACTAAATAGATTCAAAAAAATTATTGTTCAATCTCATATGTCCAATCATTCATTCCACCAGTCATATTGAAAATGCTTGTAAATCCCTTTTCATTGAGGATATCAGCAGCTTCTTGTGATCGATTTCCACTTCGACAAACAATTAAATAACTCTTGTCTTTATCAAGCTCATCACTCATCCCATCAATTACTTGAAGGGGTAGTAACTCAGACCCTGGGATATGACCGCCATTGTATTCTTCGGGCGTGCGTACATCTAATACAATTACCTCCCCTTGATCAATCATCTTTTTGGCTTCTCCAGTTGAAATATTGTTAATAGTTCCGCCACTACAACCTGTTAGTAACAAAGCCACGATAATAAATAATAATTTTTTCACAGTATTCACCTCAATCTGTTGATATAAGAAGAATATTAATAGATTTGTCCTGAAATAGACATGGACATTAAATGTAATTGTAGTTAAAGATAGCGCAAATGGACTAAGTTTAACAAAATGTTCATTTTCACACGTACTGGTAGGAAAGGATGGGGTTTATAGTACTTAGTAGAGAGTAAGGTCAAGGAGAATGTGCATATGATGAAATCACTCGCAAATAATAGCTATATAACAATTCTCTGGATGGTGATTTTTTCGAATTTACTAGTTACTAATCCCTTAATGAGCCATTTACTTATCCTAGTAGAAGCAGGATTATTACTAAAGATCTTTTTTTTACTCCGTGATACGAATAAGCAGAAGGAAATAAGTGAAAATTTATTTTTGCTAGAAAGCAAGCTACAAACGATGGCGGAAGAAAAGGATGTTCCACAATCAATCTTAAAAGAGATGCAACGTATGACGGGGACAGATTTTATCGTTTATCGCTCTACTACCCTAGCATCCTATGGAATAAGTGGAATTGGTAGCCTTCACGATAATAAAAATTACGGCGATCATGGTGATATATTAAATTATACCATTAAATGGGGAAGTCCTATTTTTGTGAAGGACTTTAAAGATATTACAACTTTACCCTTCGAAACAACCGATATTTCCTTGGTATCCAATGAAAATTTAGTGTCTATTTATTCAGTTCCATTGGTGTATAACCAAAAGGTGTTAGGGGGAATTTTGTTTGGTACACGTTTCCAATACAAATTAACAGAAAATCGAAAGAATATGTTCAGGTCAATTACCACTATGCTTTCTATTTATTTAGAAAATAAAAATCTTTACCGCCGGATGGAAGATCATGCAACAGTATGCGAACGACAGAGAATCTCAAGAGAAATTCATGATGGTCTGGCACAAAATATTGGTTTCCTAAATATCCAGCTACATCAGCTGGGTAAAATGATATCTACTAACGAAAAAGAAAAGGCAATGTATGAAATTGAAATCGCGAAAGAAGTCGTTAAAGAAACTTATAATGAGTTAAGAGTGGCAATTAATCAGCTTCGAGATAATAATGGTTATCTTCATTCGCTGGAAGAGTGGGTGCGGGAATATACGAATCATTTTCAAAAAATGAATGGGATTAGGGTAGAAGTTAATTTTTGTCAAATTGCCAAAATTGATTTGAGCGAAGAAGTTACAGTGCAAATGACACGAGTAGTTCAAGAAATTTTTAATAATATCCGTAAACACGCTCAAGCAAAAAATGTCTGGTTGAAGTGTCAACAAAAAGAACATTACTTCAAGTTTACAATTAAAGATGATGGAGTTGGCTTTGATCCAACTATAAATCATAAACAGAAATACCATGGGATGGGCCTCATGATATTAAAGGAGCGGATTGAAAATATTCAGGGAGACATAAAAATCAGCTCCACTCTCTATAATGGAACAATTATCGAAATTGAAGTTCCAATGGCTAGTTAATTAGAAGGAAGTAAAGACCGGATCTAACAAAGGAGGAGACAACCAAAATGAACGGAAATTTTATTGGAAATTAAGTTTACATCTTAAATGTGAACAATTTGTGGTGCTTTTTTGACGAAATCGTATCGATTTTTATCCTTTAACAAAATGTTCAATAGTAAACCAACAAATTGGGATAGATAACGATTATATTTATATCAAAGAGGACTATAGTGAAAAATAGTACTTTCTAGTTATAGGATTACCAAGTCAAGGAGGATTAAGATGCTTAAAAATAAGTTGTTGGCATTATTTGTAATTGCATCATTTTTAGCTAGTTTCATTATCCCTAAAGCAAGTGCGGAAACAGCCTTTCAGGCAGAAAAGTTTCCTTTTAAGGAGATGCAGGTTCAGGTAATGCCCGAATTTGATTACCCTGAGGATTGGACTAAAGATATTCCTTCATTACTAATTGGCCAGTATGGAACGATTACCAACAAGAGTGGTCAAGATTATGATGGAAAAATCGAAATACCTGTACCAGCGAAGGAAAAAGGTTTTAACGCTTTTCTGGTTGCAGAATTCCCAGAAGAAAATAAGCCTGAAGTACAGCGACCATATGATGTCGATCAAGAAAAAGGGATCATTTCCTGGAAACCAGAAAAGCCAATTAAGAATAACGAAACATATCAATTTGTCATCGAGTACTATACTCAATCCATCGTGGTGGAAGACAAAAAGAGCTTCACATATGAACTTTTAAATAACGCTAATATTGATCTCCTTGACGTTGTCTTTTATGCTCCGATGAACGCAAAAGATATCGTACTTGAACCAAAGACAGAAAATAATGAAAAAAGTGAGTATGGAGAGGAGCTATATTACTACCAATACAAAGATGAAAAAGTAGGAGATGGCTTGAAATATTCTTTTTCATATACAAAAGAGGGTACTGAATCGACATTGGAAGCGATTAATAAACAACAAGTACCAGATGATGCAGACCATGAGGGTGTAAGCGCAACAGATCAAGTTAACGGTGGAAGCACAAACTCAAACAAGCCAATTATTGGTGTGGGTAGTGCATTGATAATCGGAATTTCGCTTATCATTGCTGGTCTTTTTGTTTACCTAGGGGTGAAAGGAAATAGTCAAAGGACCACCAAGGTAACACAACCAACTAAACAACATGCAAAAAAGCAGCCGCAAACAGCAAAAAAACACAACAATGCTGCCAATAATATTGATGAAAAGAAGGAATTGCGCAAAAAGCTTTTAACTGGAAAGATAGGGCAAGAGATGTACGATGAAGAAATGAAAAAATTAATTTAGTGGGGTGAAAGAATTGAAAAAAAATACGGTTGTAATGTTAGGTGGTTTTATCATTGCTGGGGCGATTGTTTTCCTATTAATGGCAGCTACCCCTGGTTCAAGTGGAATAGAATTGACCTTGGACGAGCTTATGTCTAATCAAGCTGACCATAAAGATGATTTTGTTACCGTTGAAGGTTTTTTGATCGAAGATTCAATTGAATGGAATGCAGACAAAATTGAATTGAAATTTGATGTAAATGATACTAAAGGAAATGTGCTCCATGTCATTCATAATGGTCCAAAACCAGATAATTTTGCAGAAGGTGTTATTACGATTTTACAGGGTGCACCAACAAAGAAAGATACATTTGTTGCAGAAACAGTAAAAACAAGATGTCCTTCTAAATACGAAGGAAAAGATATAAAAGAATATGATCCAAACACACATAAAGATAAGTTAGATAAAGCACCTGAAGAAAAATAACAGGCAATTAAGAAGGTGACGATATGTATTTATTTGCTAACGCGACAATTTATATTGGATTAGCAGTGGCGATATATTCACTCCTCAGTCTTACACTGGGGATTAGCACGAAAAATCAAAAGTTCATAAACAGTGGTAAAGGTGGAGTAATTGCATTAATAGTTTGTTCATCACTGGCAATGCTTTCCCTGTTTTACCTATTAGCAACATCACAATTCCAGTTTGAATACGTTTCTGATTATACAAGCAGTGAACTGCCAGTTATCTATAAACTCACAGCCCTATGGGCAGGTAATGCCGGTTCTTTATTATTGTGGACATTCTTCTTAACCCTTTACACAGTAATGATTGCTTTTTCAAGAAAGATGAAGGGAAACCCGATGAGTCCGTATATTTCTGCCATTCTTATGGCTAACTCGGTTTTCTTCTTTTTGATTCTCGCTTTTGTAGCAAATCCTTTCACACTATTAAATGAAATACCAATTGAAGGAAAAGGTCTTAATCCTATGCTTCAAAACCCTGGAATGATCATTCATCCAGTGACACTTTACCTTGGATACGTTGGTCTGGCCATCCCATTTGCTTTTGCAATGGCAGCACTTATCCTGAAAAATGTCGATGATTTCTGGATTAAAATGACAAGACGTTGGACGATTATTGCCTGGTTATTTTTAAGCCTTGGAAATATTTTTGGCGCACAATGGGCATATGTTGAGCTTGGTTGGGGCGGATACTGGGCATGGGATCCAGTTGAGAATGCTTCCTTTATGCCATGGTTGACCGCAACAGCGTTTCTGCATTCTGTTATGATTCAAGAACGGAAAAACATGTTGAAAATATGGAATATCAGTTTAATCATCGTTTCATATGCACTGACATTATTCGGAACATTCCTAGTGAGAAGTGGGGTATTGACATCTGTCCATGCCTTTGCTGATTCAAATTTAGGATTATATTTCTTAATCTTCATGGCCGTTGCTGTTATCGGAGCGTTGTATGTATTGATGAGCCGATATAACTTACTAAAACGTAGTACTGGAGAATTCCATTCTTATATTTCAAAAGAAAGCAGTTTCTTAATTAATAACTTATTATTAGTAGGAGCAGCATTTGGTGTATTTTGGGGTACTATTTTCCCACTTGTTTCTGAAGCGGTTCGTGGTACGAAAGTAACAGTTGGGCTGCCATTCTTTAATAAAGTTGAGGCGCCTATTCTATTATCCTTGATGTTTATCATGGCGATTTGTCCAATGCTTGCATGGCAAAGGTCGACGTTAAAGAATCTCAAGAAAAACTTTTTGATTCCTGCTATCCTTGCTGTTCTTGGAATGATTTTGATGGTTGTTCTAGGAATCCAAAAAGCTTGGGCAGTAATCGGTTATGGAGTTATCATTCTATTATTAATCACGCACTTCTTAGAGTTTTATAAAGGTGTAAAAGCAAGAAGGAAAATGACGAACGAATCACCACTTATCGCACTTTATCGATTGACGATTAGAAATCGTCGAAGGTACGGAGGATATATTGTCCATCTTGGAATTGCCTTTATAGCGATGGGTATTATTGGCTCGCAGAATTACACTGTAGAGACGATGAAAACTGTCACTATAGGACAATCGATTGAACTAAAAGATTACCGAATCAATTATGAAGGATTAGATCAGAAAAGTGAAGGAATCAATGATATCATCTACGCGGATGTAACAGTCTTTAAAAATGGAAAAAAACTAGGAAGCTATCAACCGGAAAAAGTATTTTATGGTAACTGGGACCAGCCTTCTTCTGAAGTGGCAATTATTTCTTCGGTTAAGGAAGACTTATACATTGTCTTAAGTGCTTGGGAAGATGACGGGAAAGCTACATTTATCGTAAAAGTTAATCCAATGATGAACTGGTTATGGATTGGTTCTTTCATGATTGTTATCGGTTCACTTTTCGCGGTCTGGAATGGAAAATATCAAAATGTTACTCCAAGATATACAGGAGTGCGTAGAGAGGTTTCTTAATATGAAAAATAAAATTTATATAGGGCTCCTCATTATTGCTTTTATCTTTCAAGGATCATTCATTCGAGTTGATGCAAAAGAATTCGACTATAAATCTGCTGAATTTAAAGGGGTTGCTTCACAATTCGCCTGTACATGCGGTTGTGGTCAAGATCATTATGAATGTGATCCCAATACATGCAATCAAACAGTTGAGTTCAAAGCAGACCTCGTTGAAATGATGAATAAGGGCTGGGATAAAGATAAAATCCGTGCCTATTATGTCAATATATATGGTGAAGAGATTTTGACTTCTCCAGAGAAAAATGGTTTTAGCTTAACAGCTTGGGTTCTTCCTTTTGTCGTATTGGGATTAGCTGCAGTAGCTGTGTTTCTTATCATTCGTAAATGGGTGAAGAAAAAGGGTCCAGAGGAATCAGTCAAAGAATACGAGAACCACGAAGATGAAGTAGAGAGCGAAATCCTTTCTTCCATGATTGATGAAGAACGAAAAAAGTATCTTTAGTAGGATGTGAACAAATTGCCAGAGATCACTATCATATCAATAATTTTCACAGCCGGACTGTCACTAACCTGTCTATTTCTAATATTGGCACCGTTTTTTAAGTGGGATGCATATTTAAACGTTAGTAGCAAGGGTCAAGATATATCCTCAATAAAAGAGGAACTCATGTCAACACTTAATGAACTAGAATTTGAGTACAAAATGGATAAAATCTCACACGATGATTATAAAAAGTTAAAGAAACAATATGAGGTAGAAGTGATAAGCATCATGAAGGAAGAAGAACAAATGATGGAACCTAGTGTTGATAAAGAGTTAATGGCCGAAGTTGAAAAAGAAATTGAATCTCAAATGAAAACGCATAAGAATAAAAAGGGGGAAGAAAAGTGATTAAGAAAATCACAGTTTTCTTCCTCGGGCTGATGCTGTTGATCCCAATCCATGGATTAGCGGCATCTGATTCAAAGATTACGGTTGATATGCACTACCTTGTTATTAGCCCAACGGAAGATGGTTCTACTAATCTGAGTAATATGGTGAACTTTACAAATACCTCTGCTGAGGAGTTTACAGGTGATGGTACAAGTGAGGCAGTATTAAATGTAACCCTTCCTGAGGGGGCAAAGGATATTAGTTTCTTAGATAATAAAATTGCCTTTAAACAGGTAGATAAGGGTTTTATTACTACAACTCCAATCCCTGGAAATCAAACAGTTGTCCTCCCCTTTAGCTACAGGATGGAAAAAGGGAAGGAAATCAATATAACAACTGAATATCCGGTTCAGATGATGCAGATTCTTGTCCCAGAAGATAGAGGGAGCATTGAAGTTAACGGAGTAGAAGCAACTAGTCAAGGGATTTTTAAATTTGATGACCAAAATTACTATGGCTACAGTATCGAAGGTATTAAAGCAGACCAGTCATTTGTGTTCGTATATAACAAAGACATACAGCCGCCCACGGATGAGACTAAAAGTACAGAAAAAACCAGTGAAAGTGGAAAAGAGAGCTCAATTACACGTACTGCACCGGCTTTCCATAATCCCGGTCATTTAAGAATATGGGCACAGTCACCATTACATCGCTTTAATCCACACATATTCTTAATTATTTTATCAGCAATTATTATCGCTGGAATTTCCTATTATGTTTACTTTAGAAGGAAAGCAAGATTGGGAGATGAATTACTTGAATCTGATAAGGAAGAAAAAGCATTCAAGTTGTTAATGGCTAAACAAAAAGCAATTATGGATAAGATTATTGAATTGGAAGAAACCTTTGATGATGGTTTGCTTTCTGAAGCTGATTATCATGCCAAACTTGCAGCATATAAACAGCATTTGGTCCAAGTAAAATTAAATTTACGTAATTTTGTCGAGTAACAGCTGGATTGGAGGGACTACAAATGATTGAAATAAACAAGCTATCCAAACAAGCTGATAATAAACTAATTTTACGTGGTGTTGACCTCCGGATAAAAAGAGGGGAAACAGTTGGCATCCTTGGGCCAAATGGTGCAGGAAAAAGCACACTTCTAAAAGTGCTGGCAACGTTAATTAAACCATCGTCAGGGCAGGTACTGATTAATGGTATGGATTTGAAAATAAACCATATCAAAATTAAACAAATACTTGGTTATTTGCCCCATTCCAGCTTGCTTTACGATCAATACTCCCCATTAGAAAATCTAGTTTTTTACGGGAATATATATGGAGTTAAAAATAGTGAGAAGCGTGCTGTAGAGCTTGTAAGAGAAGTAGGCTTATCTTTCTTTTTGAATGAACCAGTTAAAAATTTTTCACGTGGAATGATTCAGCGAATTGCGATTGCACGTGCGATTGTCCATAATCCCGAGGTCCTTCTATTAGACGAGCCACATACGGGATTGGATCAAGGGGCAATAACGATTCTTAACAACGTGATCCTTTCCATGAAAGACAAGGGCACGACAACGTTAATGGTTACCCATGATTTCAAACAAGCAGTTGAAATCTGTGACCGGATAATCATTGTGAAAAATGGGAAAATTGTCGATGATTTTAAGATTGGAGATCAAAACTTAGGTTTTGTGTCTAAGAAATACAATCTGTTAGTGGAGGGTGTATCATGAACCTATTTCGAACAGCCCTCTTACTAGCCAAAAAGGATTTATACTCTGAGTTAAAAACGAAACAAATACTAACAACTCAGATCATTTTTGCAGCTCTTGTCATCGTTGTTTTCAGCTTTGCTTTTGACCCTGCCAATAACACAACAAAGGCTGTTATTCCAGGGGTCATTTGGGTCATTATCGTGTTTGCAGGTATATTAGGTCTTAATCGATCGTTTATATCGGAGCAACGAAATGATACGATCCAAGGTTTATTAGTAGCACCAATGGAGCCTGCGAGCATTTATTTAGGAAAGTTCATTGCCAATTTCACAATGATGCTTGTAGTTGAACTAGTTTCTATCCCGTTTTTATTTTTATTATTTGATTTCAAATTTCTTGGTAGTCTACCGTATTTTATTTTAGTAATATTCTTGGGAAGTTTTGGATTTATTGCGATTGGAACTTTCTTAGCAGCTTTGGCGGCCAATTCTAAAAGTAGTGAAATGTTGCTTCCACTATTGCTTTTTCCGATAACAACTCCAATTTTAATCGGTGTTGTTCAGGCGACAAGAATTATTTTAACGAATATGGAAAAACTTTCAAGTGCACTCGCGTGGGTCCAATTGGTCGCTGCGTATGATGTTATCTTCTTTGTTGTTTGTTTCTTACTAATAGATTATGTGCTGGAGGTTTAAGTGATGAGTATGAATCTCGAACGAGAGAAAGCAGTACACCCGCACTCTCAATTAACTACTACGAAAAACTCAAATGTTTCAAAAATTTTATTTGGGGCTACAGTTATCTCCATGTTAGTCGCCCTATTTTTTATCTTTATTTTTTCTGCTGAAGAAGCAACAATGGGAGCTGCCCAAAAAATATTTTATTTTCATGTAAGCTCTGCCTGGTTGGCCTTCATGGCATTTTTTGTAACCTTTGTATTTAGTATCTTATTTTTAGTCAAACGTAAAAGAATATTTGACACATATGCCTATATTTCAGCTGAAATCGGAGTTGTTTTTACAGTCATTGTCTTAACAACAGGTCCGATTTGGGCAAAATCATCATGGAATACTTGGTGGGTATGGGAACCACGGTTAATTACAACATTGATCCTGTTCTTCATCTATATTGCCTACATCATGATTCGGCAAATGGACGGAGCATGGGATAAAAAAGCCCGGCTTGCTTCTGTATTTGGAATTATTGGGTTTGCTGATGTTCCGATTGTATTTTTCGCCATTCGCTGGTGGCAAACAAAGTTTCACCCAATCGTTTTTGGTGAAGGGGCATCCCAATCGGGTGGTGGTATTGAGAGTTCTATGCTAGCAGCACTACTCATTACTATTACGGCATTCACGATTCTTTATTCGTACCTTCTTCATACTGGTGTTTCTTTTGAGAATATGAAAATTAAGGTAGAGCGGTTCAAAGAAAAATTAAGAGAAGATATGGAAAAATAGGAGGAATTTATAATGGGTTTTGAATATATGTATGGTGCATATACTGTTGCTTGGGTTGTTATTTTTGGATATATGTTAATTATCGGTAAAAGGCATACCAAACTTAAAAAGGAAATTGAGTTTTTACAACAACTAGAAAAATAACCATGAATGGTACTGGGCCTGTGATGCATTAGTAGGCCTTTTGCATAAACCTTATTTGTGTCAGGAGGAAATACGGTGAACAAGCAGGTCGGTAAATTGCTCGTAATGGTTCTACTTGTAGGTATGTTCGGTTTCTTTGGTTATAGTTTAGTAACAAAAGGCAACCACACGGATGTTGGAGATAAAGCTTATGCTTTCGAGATGCCAAATTTGGATGGAACTACATCCAAACTGTCGGATTATAAAGGGAAAGTTATTATTATGAATTATTTTGCAAGCTGGTGCGCTCCGTGTAAAGAGGAGTTACCAGAACTAGAAGCTTTCCAAAAAAATTACGGTGATAAGTATCATTTCTTAATGATTAATCGCGGTGAGACAATGGATAAGATTAATAAGGTAACTGAGAACAATAAAGCGGGTATGAACTATTTATTTGATTATAATGCTAAGGTTTCAAAAATGTATAACGTGACAGGGCAACCTGAAACATTTGTCATTGATAAACAAGGTATTATCAGAGAGCATTTTAACGGTCCAGTTACTGAAATGCAGTTGTATGAATGGGGAAAGAAATACGATAATTAAGAAGATGTGCCGAGGTTACATGCGCTAGGGTAATTATCAAAGTTGATAGCCTTCACAAATTTCACAAAAAAAGGATTGAACTTTAACAAGTTCAATCCTTTTTTTGCTGTCTAGGAAATAATTAAGTGTGGGTAACATTGAACTAGCCTTCTGTTTTTGTCGCAAGCAGCCAGTGCTCCTACTGGAATTTACACCTTATGATAGGCAACTTCAAATCGACTAAAGCCCCGTGTTTTAAGTACTCACTTGGAGCGCTCCTGCCTTGTTGTGAACTAAACGACCGCTTTGTAACTTATTTTTGTTAATTATAATGGAAATCAGCAGAAATCCTTGCTTTAACAACTAGTTGACCTGGTTCAAATTGAGTGGAACTAGTCGCTTTTACAAACGTTCCAGATTGATTAATAAATGGTTGAGTTGTATCTCCACCTTCGATGATTACATTGGGAGTCGGAAGTAACGTAACTCTTAACGTACCTGCAATGGTTCGGGCCTTATCCCTTGCATTATTCAATGCCAGGATAAGGGCCTGCTGATAAAGAGGCTCTTTGTTTTTCACAATAAATTGGACGTTTGAAACATAATTTACCCCGTTTTGTACAGCAAAATCAACGATATTTCCAATCCTTGATAAATCATCTATTTTCACCTGTAATATATGTGTTATTTTATAACCGCGGAAAATTTGTTTTCCTTGCTCAAAATCGTAATTTGATTCAATGCGGTAATCGAAGGTTTGTAATTGATTTCGGGGAATTCCAAGTTCGACCAAAGAGTTGATTACCTTTGTAACTTCATGCGAATTCTGTTGCTGTGAGATAATTAGTTCCTTGTTTTCTGTGATGACCCCTAAATTTACCGTGGCCGAGTCAGGTTGTATAGCCATTTCTCCTTCCCCTGACACTCTTATTAAATGGTTTTTTTGCTGAAGTCCATTACGGTTTGGCAGCGTATATTCATCCATTTCCCTTCCACCTCCATATATTCCTTCCTGTAAAATACGGCTGATTATTAAGAAATGTTCCTTTTTTAATTTAAACCCTTTATTATGATCTACTTTGTTCTAGCAATATATCAGAAAGTTAGAAAGAAAATGATAGTTTTTTAAAGTCATAAAGTGACCAAGCAGGCATACATTTTAAATAATAAAGGATTTTAAATTGAATTTCGATTATTGTCTAACTTTGTTTAATTTTAAAAGGAGGAATATTATGGATGCGATTCTAAATTTTTTACCAAAAAATATTGCCGAGCTAATCAGCCAAATCCCTCCTAATCAAAAAGATGAACTGGAAGAAATCCGTATTCGCATCAATCGACCGATTGAAATGACGATGAAGGGTGCTCCGAGATTTTTATCATATATCATTCAACCAGAAGATGCTTTTCACTTAATGAATAAGATCAGTCATTACTCCATTTATACGCTTGAAGAAGAGCTGAAGCGAGGGTATATAACCGTTGCTGGAGGACATCGGATTGGGC
>JAIMAD010000079.1 GCA_023512145.1 Bacillus sp. (in: firmicutes)
ATCTACGGACATTCTTTACGTGAGGATCCAGTGGAAATTGTTAATTATCGAGTAAGTGCAGTAGGATTAATTGATAAAATCACTCGAAAGAAAACACCCTTCAAACATAAGTACAAAACGAGCGAACCACAATACGCCAATGTTATTTTTGATGGGGTAGGGGTTGAAGTCCCAGTCTACCATCGAAGTGAACTTGAACCAGGATTTAAGATTAATGAGCCAGCAATTATTGGTGAAATGGGCGCAACAACGGTGATTTACCCCGGCCAGGAAGCAATCATTGATGATTCTTTCTCTATTATTATTTACACAAATAGCGGAGAGAAAAGTAGGAGGTTAGATTTGGAATGCGAAACCCAATATTAATTGAGGTTATAAATAGCGCATTAAAGTCGGTAGCGGAGCAGATGACAGAAGTAAT
This sequence comes from Bacillus sp. (in: firmicutes), assembly GCA_023512145.1. Classification (GTDB taxonomy): domain Bacteria; phylum Bacillota; class Bacilli; order Bacillales; family Cytobacillaceae; genus Neobacillus. Next base: position 422 of record JAIMAD010000079.1, read on the forward strand.
GGTTCGAAGTAGTTATTCAACAATTGTAAAGGAAATGAGAGATTGCTCGTCTGCGGTCTTTGATTCAGCGGGGCAAATGCTTTCCGAGGGAGCAAACATACCGATCCATTTAAATTGTTTAGGACCAGCTTTAGGCACTATTTTAACAAAGTATTTCAAAAATGAAGATTTGTTTGAAGGGGATATTATTATTACCAATCATCCTTATGCAGGTGGTAAGTCATTAGGGAGTCATCATACAAAGGACATTATCATGGTTGCACCCATTTTTTTTTCTAATGACTTAGTCGGCTTTTCGGTGACAATGCTCCATCATCGCGATATTGGCGGAGTCTGGACAGGAGATTCATGGACAGAAGAAATTTGGCAGGAAGGATTTTTAATGGAGCCTGTTAAATTATACGATAAAGGGATACGAAATGAAGCACTTTGGAAAGTAATTCTGAATAATACCCGCGTCCCACATGATATGAAAGGAGATTTACTGGCACAAATTTCCGGATGCAATGTTGGTGCTAAAGGATTAATTGAGTTGATATCGAAATATGGTTACCAGGAAATACAACAAATCTTCGATGAATTATTATCATACTCTGAAAAGCTTACACGCCTGGAACTGAATGAAATTAAGGATGGCATTTATACTCATGAAGAAAAGATCCTTGAGGATGGCTATAAAGGGGGTCCGTATACAATTAAGCTGACTGTTACAAAAAAAGGGAGCGATATTCATTTTGACTTTACTGGGACAGACGGTCAAATAAAAGGACCAATTAACTCTCCATTGTCAGCAACTATTTCAGCTGTTTACTATTCCCTGAAAACCATCATCGATCCTTCTATACCAATTAATGATGGTTGCCATCGGCCGATTACCATTCATGCACCTGTTGGGACACTAGTAAATGCAAAAGAACCGATTGGATGTTTTCAAAGGATGGTTACAGCACACATTATTGTTGACCTTGTAATGGGTGCTTTAGCAGAAGCAATTCCAAACAGAGTGATGGCAGATTCGTGCGGTTGCCTGTATGATTTTTGTTCGGCAAAAAACCTGGAAACACATCCCAATGGTGGTGAAGTTGGAGGTCGTCAGTACTGGGGAGAAATTGTCCCGGGAGGATTGGGTGCTCGCCCGACAATGGATGGTATTTCTGTTATGTCATGCCATGTCACCAATTGTCCAATTCCACCAGTTGAGGCACAAGAAATTGAGGCACCTGTCCTTTTTCTAGAAAGGTCAATTGTAATGGATTCGGGTGGTCCTGGAGAATTTAGAGGTGGTCTTGCACATAAAAGAAAATGGAAGGTGCTCGGACATGAAGCACAATTTTTCCATACCTCACAAAAATCTAAGATCCCACCACAAGGCATGTTTGGGGGTTTCCCTGGTAAAAGTGGGAAATGGATTATTAATGAGGGGATGGATAATGAGAAACAATTGAAGGAAGCACTAGGTGATGTAATATTTCTTAACTATAATGACACCGTCACACTCATTACTCCGAGTGGTGGAGGATATGGCAATCCATACAAAAGAGATCCCATTTTAATCGCTGATGATGTAAAACAGGGGTATTTAACTTTTGATGCTGCAAAAAAAGATTATGGTGTTGTCGTCGATGTGGGTACTTATGAAGTGGATATAAATCAAACAGTAGAGGTTAGAAAAATGTACTAGCATTCTGTTCAACATTAGAATTAACTATCTTTCGGATTAGGCTCTGTTTTGATCATATTATGAATAATTAAAGCCAGTTCAAGCTCAATTCGATCCTTGAAATTAGAAATTTTTCTCTCAGTCAAATTTTCAATCTTTTTAATTCGATATTTAAGAGTGTGTCGGTGGATAAACAACTTGTCAGCAGCCTCATTCATTTTCATATCTTCTAAATATACGCGAAGAGTTTCTAATAATAGTTCATCATCAATGATGTTGCCTAATATTTTATGATAATAATCCTCGATTAATTTTGTGTTTTGCAGGATTGGAAGTAGTAATTTATACAAGCCAAGGTCTTTATAATGAAGGCATTTATGTTTTTTCCAGACAGATTCAATAATGAACAAGGATTCTTGAGCCTCTTTAAATGATTGGCGATAATGGTTGAAATCGTTATAGTAATTACCAATTCCAATTGAGAGAGTCACATTATAAAAAGTGAAAACGTGGTCCATTATCTTTGTCAATACATGCTGAATATTAACTTGGCTCGCAAAATCCTTTGTAATCAAGATGACGAATTGGCCATTTAATCGTTTGAATAGCGATGTAACAGCATAGTCTTGTAATTGTTTAATCATTGTTTGCTGTAGAGCTTTTTCTATTTTAGCTAATGAAGGGGTAAGAAAGTGGTCATGGTTGTCAATTTTTATTATAGCGACACAAGTGTCTTGGGAGCCAATTTTAATACCTAAGATTTCCCCTTGTGAATAAACAGTTAATTCATCTGTATAATTCCCAGTAAGAACGAGTTCAAGAAAATCTGATTTCAACTGGTTATCCTTATCTTCGAGGTTAGATAGATTAATAAATTCAAGAGTTGAAATGGTTGATGCGTGTTTTATTGCTATTTCTTCAAGATTGGTAAAGGGTTCGATTTTCACACTAACTATATAACCGAATTTATCATTCTTAGACTTAACAGTAGTAATTGAAACAAAATAATTATCGATTTTCTCTATGTACTTAACTGTCTCTGAATGTCTATTTTTCTCTTGGCCTATATATTTCCGAAGAATTTCATGAGTAAAGGAAACAGGCAAAATGATATTTCGATTAGGAAAAGTGGTAGAACAAAGCACATTCATTTGAATATCATATATCGTAATCTGGCCCATTACCAGGTTGCTTATCGCCTTAGCTATGGGGTTAAGCCCTTTGTTATTTAAAGCAATTTCAGTAAACTTACGATACATCTCTTCCGAAAATTGAATTTCTTCAAATTGTTTATTTAAGATATGTTTATGAACTATTTTAGTAATCTCTGAAAATGAAACTGTTTTAGGAAGCTCGATAATAGGAAAGCCATATTGATTACTCTGTTCAATCATCTCCTTAGGGATTTCTTCTAAGTAATATCCTGTCTGGATGATGATAGCTGCTACACGTAGGTCATTCAATTCCTTTATCAAATTCCTTTTAAGGTTTTCGTTAGATGAGAGGTCGAATGCTGTAGTCAACAGTATTTCCCCTTGGTCAAGCTGTTTAATATCATCAAGTAGTTCAAGAATCGTTAACCATCTTACCGATTTGTTCAGTCCTTTTTTTCCAGCTATTAGAGTAGAATGGGTGAAGATTGGAAGTTCCAAAATTTCTGAAATTGTTATCACAAGTAATCATCTCCACATAGAAATTTAGCTAATCATTTTTGATGGTTGAATAGAAATTGAAGTTTGTGGATAATTATACGAATTATTAGTTAAAAGATGATAACCTGCAACAAAGAAAGGTGAAATCTAAGACTATGAAAAATATATTAATTATTGGTGCGGGTCATGGAGGTTATGCTGCAGCAGGAGACCTACTTTTAAAAGGATTCGAGGTTAAAATCTATGATCTTCCTGAGTATCAAGCCAACCTTTTTCCATTAATTGAAAATAAGAAAGTTAAGTTGACTGGTGAGATATCGGGTGTTGTTACTGCTCCAATAGTAGAAATAAATATTGAAGAAGCTATTTCTACAACGGATATTATTCTTATTATCTCACATTCGAGCTCTCATAAAAAGGTAGCCGAAATGATTGCCCCTTTTATTAAAGATAACCAAATAATTGTGCTACTCCCGGGATATACAGGAGGAACTCTCTGCTTTGAGAAGATTTTTAAAGAAAAACAGGTTTCAAGTAGCTATATTCTAGCTGAAACAAATACACTTCCTTATGCATGCAGTAAAATCACAGGTGAATCGGCAGTTCATATTAAGCTATATGTTAAACAACTTTTGGTGTCTACATTTCCATCAAAATATAACACTTCCTTTTTGAAAGTTTTTAAAAAACTATACCCCAATGCTCAACTTGTAGATAATGTCTTAGAAGTTGGTTTTAATAACGGCAATCCAGTTTTAAATATACTTCCTTGTCTTTTTAATGCAGGAAAAATCGAACAAGCAAAGGGGGATTATTATCATTTTCAAGAAGGTGTTACACCAGCAATTGCAAAAGTATTAGAAAAGCTTGATGGAGAAAGGATGTTAATTGGAAAAGCACTCGGTATTCGTGTAATTCCATACCTCGATCGTGTAATGGATACTGGTTATGTAACCGATAATTCTTCATGGTATGAAATGATTTCAACTAGTCCACATCTTACCGCAAAGGGTCCTGATAGCCTTAATCATCGATACTTAACGGAAGACGTCCCGTTTGGATTGGTCCCGTGGGTTGAATTTTCTCGAAAACTCAAAGTAGAGGTTCCCTTAATGGGTTCTTGTATTGAACTTGCTTCTTGTCTATTAGAAAAAAACTTTTGGGAAAGTGGAAGGACACTTGAGGAAATGGGCATAAAAGATATGAGCATTGATCAGTTATTAGCGTATCTGAAGGTGGGATCACAAACTTCTTTTATTCATTCGACTAAATAATTAATCAAAATTTAAGGCAATGGTCACAATATAATTTAACTGAAAATTCATAAAATTAACAGGAAAATGAGGAGGAAATTAAATGAAATTGAAATCGGGTTTCTTAATGGTAATTATACTTGGATTGTTGTTCGTCTTAGCAGCATGTGGAGCATCTAAATCAGGATCTAGCAATGATTCTGAAGGAAAAGAAAAACCGAAAGTAGCAGAAAGCAAATCGATTGTTGACGAGATAAAAGAAAGAGGTACTTTGACAATGGCAATGGGAGGTAAATACCCACCCTTTAACTTTATCAATGATAAAAATGAACTTGATGGATTTGATGTGGACATTGCAAAGGAAATTGCCAAACGTATGGGGGTAAAAGCAGAACCGGTGACGACTGAATGGGATGCAATCATAACGGGTTTATTAACTAGTAAATACGATATTGTTCTTGGAAGCTTGTCGATTACACCAGAGCGAGAAGAAAAGGTAGACTTTGTCCAATACTACACATCAGGTGGAGCTATTATTGTTCCAAAAGACTCAAAAATCAAATCAAAAGAAGAACTAAATAAAGCTCTAGTGGGAGTCGGTCTTGGAACAACATTTGAAAAAAAGGCGATAGAATTAGGTGCGGAAGTAAAAACCTATAGTGCAAGTGTAGATGCATTTACTGATATGAGTAATGGGCGACTTAAAGCAGTTATTTCTGATAAGTTATTATCTGCTAATGCAATAAAAACAAAAGGATATCCTTTTAAAATTGTGGGTGAAGAACTATTTGTCGATATTTGTGGTATTGCGATTAGAAAAGATAATACTGAATTACGTGATGAAATCGCAAAGTTGATAGAAGAAATGAGAGAAGACGGAACATACACTGAAATCAGTGAGAAATGGTTTGGGATGGATATTAGATAAGTGCTTTTATAACGGCAGTACTTGCTAACAAGTACTGCCATTATAAAAATAATCGGGAGGTTTGGAGGGAGAACATGACTTTTGATATTTCATTAGTGTTAAAGTATATTCCATTTTTGTTAGAAGCAACCTTATTAACGATTGAAATTTCAATATTAGCCATTATTGTTTCCATTATAATAGGTGTCATATCGGCTATGATGAGGATATCTAAATACAAGATACTCCAAACCATTTCTAATATATATATGGAATTTATCCGCGGCGTGCCACTTCTCGTTCAATTATATCTTGTTTATTATGTATTGCCGGAATTTGGAATCACTTTAGACGCTTTCTCGGCTTCTGTAATAGGTTTAGGTATTTACGGCGGATCATATGTATCAGAAATTGTTCGAGGTAGTGTTGAAGCTATTCCATTTGGTCAAATGGAAGCCGCAAGATCATTAGGTATGAGTTACTATTTAGCCATGAAAAAAGTCATCATGCCACAAGCTTTACGAGTGAGTTTACCACCTTTAGGAAACCAGTTTATTATTACACTTAAAAATTCTTCGCTGTGTTCGGTTATTACAGCAAATGAACTCATGCATACTTCCGCAAGGTTTGCGAGTGTTAACTTTGCATTTCTTGAATTTTTTATTGTAACCTCCCTAATCTACTTAACCATGACTTTTACGCTATCTAGACTGCTTAGAGTGATGGAGCGAAAACTTGCTGTTGGTGATAGGAGGAGTGTAACTTGAGTGATCTAGTCAAACAAGTTGAACCAATTGAACAAACATATTCAATTAAAGAACCACCATTAATTAGCATCAAGAACCTAAAAAAAAGCTTTGATGATTTAGAAGTTTTACATGATGTTTCATTGGATGTGGAAAAAGGTGAAGTTGTCGTTATCATCGGCTCTAGCGGTTCAGGGAAAAGTACTTTATTACGTTGTATTAATATGTTGGATATTCCTACAGGAGGTGAAATCTATTTAAATAGTACACAGATTAATTTGAAAAAAACGGATATCAATAAAATTAGACAGAATATTGGTATGGTATTCCAACAGTTTAATTTGTTTCCGCATATGACGGTGCTTCAAAATTTAACATGTGCTCCAATTAACGTTGAAAAAAGAGATCCGGGTGAAGCAAAGGAATATTCCTTACATTTATTAGAAAAAGTTGGCTTGTTAGAAAAAAAAGATGCATACCCACTCATGTTATCTGGAGGTCAACAACAAAGGGTGGCGATCGCACGAGCATTAGCGGTAAGACCTAAAGTAATGCTTTTTGACGAACCTACCTCCGCCCTCGATCCTGAGTTAATAGGCGAGGTACTGAATGTTATGAAAAGCCTAGCGAATGATGGAATGACGATGATTTGTGTTACGCACGAAATGGGATTCGCAAGAGAAGTAGCAGATCGGATCTGTTTTATGGAAAAAGGTAAATTAGCGGTTCAAGGAACTCCTAAAGAAATATTTGAAAATACAGAAAACAAGCGACTTCAATCATTTTTGAATGCCATAAAGTAGGAGATGAAAAACCAAAATGTCTATTATTCTAGACAATCAGTATGAAATTGACCAGTATAACCAGCGCAGTGTTTGTTACATCTATGATGCATCAAAAGCTATTTTAGATTATCTTGTATATTTAGAAGAAAATCAACATGTCAGAAAAACAATCATTTACACATTACTTGAACATATTGAAACTTTTAACAACTATGGTTTTAGCATGGAAGGAAGAATCAGTGGTTTTTTTCAAGGGAAAGATGCTTATATACTAACAAAATACAAAGGAAGTACAAGAAATGAATCGGTATCTGTCGATAGCAACCAACAAATAATGGAAATAGTTAGAGATGATCATAAGGTAGTTTCAAAAGTAAGGTTGGATCGCAAATTTGAGATTAGTTTAGCTACTGGAAACGATGTGGATGCATTATCCAATCTATATCAACAAGTATTTACCTATTATCCAACCAGTGTCCATGATCCCGATTATTTAAGAACAATAATAAATAAAGACTACTTTTTTGTAACAATTAAAGAGAATGATACGATTGTATCTGCTGCTTCAGCAATGATAAAGCCAGAATATAATAGTGCTGAAATAACAGACTGCGCCACGGACCCAACGTATCGCGGCAACAATCTCTTGTATTCTATTATTCTTGAAATAGAAAAGGAATTATTAAATAGAGGAGTCCAAACTTTTTTTTCATTGACAAGATCCCAATCACCTGCAATGAATTTAACCGTAAAGAGGCTGGGCTATAAATATGAAGGAACGCTCATTAATAATTGTAAGATTTATTCTGGCTTTGAAGACATGAACATTTGGACAAAATCACCAGAATGAATAAATATCCCCTATATGAAGTCCAACCTTTTTAATAGGTCTATATTATTCATCAGAATTAAGTAATGGTGAAGAATACAGACCTATTTTTTACCAGTGAAAGCACTGATCCAACTTAATACCTACCAAACACCTATTCATCAGCAGGAATCTAAGTGGAAAATTCATATATAGTTTTTAGAATATAAAAGGGGCCTAGTTAGTTGGATGTAACACAAGGCCGTTGTGCAGCAACTTAGTATACGAGGGGGATGAGTATGAAACGGTCATATTTAATTAAACCGATGTTGGAGCATGAATATCCAACAGCTGTTTATGGAAAGGGTATCTACATTTATGATAATCAAGGCAAACAATATTTAGATGGTTCTTCCGGTGCGGTTACAGCGGGGATTGGTCACGCCGTACCTGAAATTGTGGAAGCGATGATTCGACAAGCTGAACAACTCTCTTTTGTTTACCGGTCTCAATTCACAACAGAACAAGCCGAAAAACTTGCTGAAGAATTAAGTAAACTTAAATTTATCCGTGACGATCATTACAGTTCGTTTTTTGTAAATAGTGGGTCTGAAGCAATTGAAACAGCGATGAAAATTGCGATTCAATATTGGCAAGAACTAGGTATCAGTAGCAAAAACAAAGTGCTTTCTCGGTGGACTAGTTATCATGGAATTACACTAGGAGCATTATCATTGTCTGGTCATACAGAAAGGCGAAAGCGCTTTGCTTCATTATTAGAAGATTTCCCGACAATCTCTGCACCTAATTGCTATCGTTGTCCATTTAATCAGACTTATCCAAGCTGTCAACTGATGTGTGCGTCTGAACTGGATACAGCAATTCAAAGAATTGGCGCAGAAAATATTGCTGCTTTTATCGCTGAACCAATTGTCGGTGCTGCAGGAGCAGTAATAATTCCACCAGTAGGTTATTACGAGAAAATCAGGGAAATATGCGATCATCATAACATTCTTTTCATTGCGGATGAGGTAATGACGGGAATGGGCCGAACAGGAAAAATGTTTGCGATGGAGCATTGGGGCGTGAAACCTGATATTATTTCACTTGGAAAAGGAATGAGTGGGGGATATACACCGATAGCTGCTACACTCGTAAGCGAAAAAGTAATGGAACCTATTCTACAAGGATCGCAATCAATTATGAGTGGACATACCTACAGTGCAAATCCACAATCTGCAGCTATCTCTCTAGCTGTTCTAGAGTATATAGAAAGACATAAATTAGTGGATAAGGCCGCAGAAAATGGAGCTTATTTACTTGAACAGCTTCAGAATTTAGCAAAGAAGTATCCGATTATTGGAGATGTTCGTGGAAGGGGATTGATGATTGGAATTGAATTTGTCGAAAACCTGTTTAGTAAAGCTCCTTTTAGTAAAGGGATAGGCCTGACAAATAAAATTGTCCAAACAGCCCTTGAGAAAGGTTTATTACTGTACCCTTCCTCAGCAGGGATTGAAGGCGGGGCAGGAGATGCAGTAATTATTGCACCTCCGTTAACAATTGAAAAACATGAAATCGATAAATTACTTAATTTGTTTAATGAAACAATTGTAGCTGTCCAAAAGGAAATCATTACGGATGAACATCTTGGTTTAATTGGTTAGGAGGTAGGTTGTATGGAGGAAATGAAAAAAAGAGTCGGTAATAAGGTAGGTACGTTGGAGGACGCCCTTTCGTATATTCATGATGAAAGTATTGTAATGTTTGGAGGGTTCGGAGGTGTTGGGAATCCGCCTACGCTAATTAAGGGGATTTTTGACAAAGGGGTTAAAGGGTTAACCCTAATCGGAAATGATGCGGGATTCCCTGAGATTGGAATTGGCAAGATTGTCAGTCATCAGCGGGCTAAAAAATTAATTACGTCTCATATTGGTTCAAATCCAATCGCAGGGCAGTTAATGGTTGATGGGAAATTGGCTGTAGAATTTTGTCCACAAGGAATATTGGCTGAACGAATTCGTGCGGGAGGAGCCGGTTTAGGCGGCATTTTATCGGATATCGGAATTGATAGTATGATCGAAGCAGGTAAACAAAAGGTAACCGTCGCTGGAAAAGAATATTTGATTGAGTCAGCGCTTAAAGCAGAAGTATCGATTATCTTTGCTAAAAAGGCAGATGAATATGGAAATCTGGTTTATGACAAAAGTGCACGGAATACGAACCCATTAGTAGCAACCGCCGGGAAATTTACGATAGCAGAGGTAGAAGAAATCGTCTCCCTAGGTGAGCTTGATCCTGAATGTATTATTACACCGGGAATTTTTGTCGACCTTGTTATCAAAAGTAAAGGAGTGGATTGGACATGGGCATGGGAGTAGAGATTCGCAATCGGATTGCCAGAAGGGCGGCTATGGAAATAAAAGATGGCATGATTGTGAATTTAGGAATTGGCATCCCTTCACTGGTTGCCAATCATGTACCAAAAGACATTCAAGTTATGTTTCATGCGGAAAATGGTGTGCTCGGAATGGGGGAATCTCCCACTAAAGGAAAAGAAGATTCAATGTTATGTAATGCGGGCGGTTTTCCGGTCACGATTGTTCCAGGAGCGTCCTATTTTGACAGTGCGATTGCATTTGGAATGATACGTGCAGGGCATATTGATTTAACGATTCTAGGCGGTTTGGAGGTAAGTGAACAAGGCGACCTAGCGAATTGGGTTGTTCCAGGTAAAAGAGTTCCAGGGATTGGTGGAGCAATGGAACTGGCAAGAAAAGCGAAAAAAGTGATTGTTTTGATGAGCCATGTCAATAAAAATGGTCAACCAAAAATCTTAAAAGAATGTTTGCTACCCTTAACAGCAAAAAATTGTGTTACCACCATTATCACAGATATGGCTGTCATTGAAGTAACAGAAACAGGGCTTATATTAAAAGAAATAATGACTTCCTGCGACGTAAAAGAAGTGGTAGAAAAAACAGGAGCTTATCTAAAAATATCAGAAAATTTAGTTATTTTTAGTTAATAGTTTAGGTCAATTCAAAACGAGTTATTACACGACGTTTAAATAGATTAAGAGGAACGCTACAATACAGAAATGAAACCAGTAAGGAGTGGGAACGCTGAAGTCTAATAGAAAAGAACAACTCAATGATTGGTTGACTTCTAATCGTGAAAATGGGATAGAACTACTACAGAGGTTAGTACAAGCGAAAAGTACACAGGGAAATGAAAAGGAAGTCCAAGGAATCGTCATAGAGGAATTGACCAGGATGGGACTAAAAGTAGATGTGTGGGAGCCTAATGGGAAAGAACTTGCTAAAAATCCGTATTTCGCTTCAACAAAGGATGATTTTTGCGGAAGTCCTAATGTTGTAGGTGTACTTAAAGGAACCGGTAACGGACGTTCGATTATCTTAAATGGTCATGTGGATGTCGTACCCGAAGGCGATCATGAACAATGGGAATACGAGCCATACAGTGGAAAAGTTGTCGCTGGAAGGATGTATGGGCGTGGTGTAACGGATATGAAAGGTGGAAACGTGTCTCTTTTATTAGCTATAAAAGCGATTCAATCACTAGGGATTCGTTTGAGGGGTGATGTAATTTTTCAAAGTGTTGTTGAGGAGGAAAGTGGTGGTGCCGGTACATTGGCTGCTATTTTAAAGGGATACAAAGCCGACGGAGCAATTATTCCCGAACCGACAAACATGAAAATTTTTCCGAAACAACAAGGATCGATTTGGTTCAGAATCCATGTTTTAGGGCGATCCGCTCATGGTGGGACACGCTATGAAGGGGTTAGTGCAATTGAAAAAAGTTCAACGGTTTTAAAACATATACAACGCTTGGAAGAGATTCGAAATGGACGGGTATCTGATGAACTCTATGAAAACGTACCGATTCCATTCCCCATTAATGTGGGCAGTATTTCAGGTGGAGACTGGCCTTCATCTGTACCGGACCTTGTGAAAATGGAAGGAAGGATGGGCGTATCCCCTGAAGAGACAATTGATGAGGCAAAGGTGGACTTAGAAAATTGGCTTTTTGCTTTAAATGAGATTGACCCCTGGTTTGAAGAAAACCCGGTGAAGCTTGAATTTTTTGGTGCCCGCTGGCTTCCAGGCTCGATTGATATGAAACATGAATTAATGAATACACTTGTCTCGAGATATAAAGATGTTTTACAAGAAGAACCAATTATTGAAGCTTCTCCGTGGGGAACCGATGGGGGGCTTTTAACGGAAGTCGCAAATACACCCACGATTGTCTTTGGTCCTGGTGTTACCGAGATGGCGCACTTTTCAAATGAGTATATAGATCTTGAAAACGTTTTTTCTGCCTCCACTATTATTGCATTAACATTGCTTGATTGGTGTGGGGTCGAAGAATAACTACTTGTATTTATGGTTTTAGATCTTAATAGAAAAGCAGATGCAAAAAAAATTCAGGGAGGTATTCGAGTGATGATAAAAACAAACTCGATTGAGTTAAAAACGGCAATTCCTGGACCAAAAGCAATTGAATTACTAAATAAACGAATGGAGCATGTGCCCCAAGGTCCCTTTAATACTGTACTTTCATTTGTGGAAAAGGCAGAAGGTGCATTAGTAACAGATGTTGATGGAAATAGATTCATTGATTTTGCAGGGGGAATTGGTT
>JAIMAD010000080.1 GCA_023512145.1 Bacillus sp. (in: firmicutes)
GGCTGGGTCTAAAAGAAATTCCTTGCTAAGTTTCTGCAAGGGATTTCTTTTAGATAAGATAAGAAATTATAAAAGATTTACCTTTGAGAATTGTCCGGCGAAAGGAGACACAGGCTCGGGGTCATAAACCAATCCGTCAAGAATGTTAAAGAACAACCTTCATGCTGGTTCGTAGTCTTAAGCTATCGGCGATAGCGAAGCTTAGCCTTTTTCTTATTGGCATCCTATTTAGGTGAAGTAACCTATAATTTTTGCAAAATATCGCATTATAATTAATAATGGAATAGGAAAAGGATGGTGTTTTACTTTGGAAAATTTCACTTTTTGGAACCCAACAAAGCTGATTTTTGGAAAAGGTCAGCTTGAACAAATAAAATCAGAAATACCTCAATACGGGAAAAAGGTTTTACTCGTATATGGTGGCGGCAGTATTAAACGAAGCGGCCTTTATGAAAAAGTTACCACCCTATTAACTGAAATCGGTGTTGAATTATTTGAACTTTCAGGAGTGGAACCAAATCCACGCATTACAACTGCTCGAAAAGGAGTAGAAATTTGTAAACGAGAAGGAATTGACTTCCTCTTAGCCGTTGGCGGCGGCAGTGTAATCGACTGTACAAAGCTGATTGCGGCTGGTGCAAAATATGATGGCGATGCCTGGGATTTAGTTGTGAGAAAGGCAAATGTTCGAGAGGCCTTGCCATTTGGTACGGTATTGACGCTTGCTGCCACTGGTTCAGAAATGAACGCAGGCTCGGTTATTACCAATTGGGAAACAAACGAGAAATACGGGTGGGGAAGTGCAGTAACATATCCAAAGTTTTCAATTTTAGACCCAGTCAACACCTATACCGTTCCAAAAAACCAAACAATTTATGGAATCGTCGATATGATGTCACATGTTCTGGAACATTATTTTCATCGCGAGGAAGATACTGATTTTCAGGACCGCATGTGTGAATCACTGCTAATCACTGTGATGGAAAATGCACCAAAACTACTTAATGACCTTGAAAACTATCAACTGCGGGCAACAATTCTTTATAGCGGAACAATGGCATTAAATGGGATATTAAACAAGGGCTATAGCGGCGATTGGGCGACACATAACCTTGAACATGCAGTATCTGCCGTATACGACATCCCACATGGCGGCGGGTTGGCCATTCTTATGCCAAACTGGATGAAGCATAGCCAAAGCGCAAAACCGGAACGTCTTAAAAAGCTTGCAGTTCGAGTGTTTGGTGTTGAGACTGGGGGAAAAAGTACCGAAGAGATAGGGCTAGAAGGAATTCAGAGGTTACGGGAATTCTGGAACAGCATTGAGGCTCCTTCTCGTTTAGCGGATTATGATATTGATGACAGCAAGCTAGAATTAATGGCAGATCGGGCCATGGTAAACGGTGAATTTGGTAACTTTAAAAAGCTTAACCGGGACGATGTGCTTGCGATATATCGGGCGTCACTTTAAGACCCCCTTGTAAAAGAAATAATAACTGGGACACCATCTGTGCTTCGGACCCCACTTGATAATCAGTCTGTGATTCGTTAAAGTGGTAAATGAAAATAAATTTTTTTGGAGGATCATGTATGACACACGTTCGTTTTGATTATTCAAAAGCTCTACCCTTCTTTGGTGAACATGAACTTACATATTTACGCGATGCTGTTAAAGTTGCCCACCATTCGCTACACGAGCAAACAGGTGCAGGCAATGAGTTTTTAGGGTGGATTGACCTTCCAACCAGCTATGACAAAGAAGAGTTTTCCCGTATTCAGAAATCAGCGCAAAAAATTAAAGCTGATTCAGAGGTCTTACTTGTAATCGGGATTGGTGGTTCCTACCTAGGTGCAAGGGCAGCAATTGAAATGCTGCAACATAGCTTTTACAATGCAGTAGGTAAAAATGCAAGGAACACACCGCAAATTATTTTTGTCGGAAACAATCTCAGTTCAACTTATATGAGAGATCTAATGGACCTCCTTGAGGAAAAGGACTTCTCCATTAATGTCATCTCCAAATCAGGAACAACAACAGAACCTGCAGTTGCCTTCCGTATTTTCCGCAAGCTTCTTGAGGAAAAATACGGGCTAGAAGAAGCACGGAAAAGAATTTATGCTACGACTGATAAGGCGAGAGGGGCCCTAAAAACGTTAGCTACAGACGAAGGCTACGAGACGTTTGTAATTGCAGATGATATTGGTGGTCGATACTCGGTGTTAACAGCTGTCGGCTTACTTCCTATTGCCGTAAGCGGTGCGGATATTGAAAAGGTGATGGCGGGTGCTGCCCAAGCACAAGTCGACTTTAGTCATTCGGAACTGGTAGATAATCCGGCCTACCAATATGCTGCGGTTAGAAATGTGTTATACAATAAAGGCAAAACAATTGAGATGCTCATTAACTATGAGCCAGGTCTTCAATATTTTTCCGAGTGGTGGAAACAGTTATTTGGAGAAAGTGAAGGGAAAGATCAAAAAGGAATTTATCCATCGTCTGCAAACTTTACGACAGACTTACATTCACTTGGACAATATGTGCAAGAAGGGCGACGCGATTTGTTTGAAACCATTATTAAGGTGGAAAACCCTCGCCATGAGCTGAAAATTGAGGCTATGGAAAATGACTTGGATGGTCTAAATTATTTAGCCGGCCAAACAATTGATTTTGTTAACAATAAAGCATTCGAAGGTACGATGCTTGCCCATACAGATGGTGGTGTGCCAAACTTAATTGTAACCATTCCAGCAATGGATGAGTATACCTTGGGTTACCTTGTTTACTTCTTTGAAAAGGCTTGTGCAATGAGCGGCTACCTGCTCGGTGTCAATCCATTTGATCAGCCAGGTGTAGAAATGTATAAGGTTAATATGTTTGCATTATTAGGCAAACCAGGCTTTGAAGAGAAAAAAGCTGAACTAGAAAAACGCTTGTAATAATTACCTGAGTGCTAATGCTATTGCTGCATTAGCACTCTTTTGTTATGAAACCCTTTTGTTTGGAGAAACTAACTCTAATTACAAGAGGGGGTAAATATTTATGATTGAAGTACCATCAAAAGTAGAAGGAAAGCAGTTTGATTTGTTTGAACTTGAGCAAAAATTAAAACCAGTTGGTTACGCAATTGGCGGAAATTGGGATTATGATCACGGTGCCTTTGATTATAAAATAAATGATCAAGAAGGTTATCAGTTTTTAAGGCTACCCTTTACAGCAATTGATGGGGAGCTTGATGCTAGGAATTGTACTGTCGAGTTAGGGAGGCCGTTCTTATTGAGCCATCAATTCGAAGCAGGACTTGATGAAGAAGGTAATGTAGGTACCTTTTCAGGTTCTTTTAATCAATTTCAGGAGCCGACTGATAAAGACGCTAGATTCCCTGACCACTATATCGATTCCGGAAAGTCGCTAGTTAAAGATTTGGAAGCATTACTGTTAACAGATTAAGCTACTTAAAAATTAATAACTGATCATTCTCTGCAATTTGTAGCGAGTGGGATGGATTCAGAAAGGTTTCGTCCCCTCTTTGAATTCCAATTAGCATGTATCCTCTCTCCAACTGGTCATGACAAACTTCGCTAAAGTTTTTTCCAATATAGCATACATTCGCTTCGTTGGAAGATAGTCTCCTCTCTTGTAACTGGTGGACAACGTTCGATAAAAGCCCATCTCCATTGGCGTGAAGGCTATTTACCATAAAAATACTTGTCAGTTTATTTGATTGAATTACTTCGTCTGCACCAGCTCTTAGGGCATTAATGACTTGCTCTCTAGTTAAAATTTCTACAATACACTTTACTCTAACACATAGGCCTTTTATCGTAAGTAGGCTTAGAATACTGTTCATATCTGCCTGAAGCTCGTCATTGCCGCGGTCTGCGGTTATTAGCACCTTGTCTGCCTTTTCAATATCGCTTTTGATGATTGTTTCATCCACATGGCCTTTTCCTTGGATAAAATGAACGAATTTCGTTTTCACTGGGTTTGCTTCCAATGTTTCATCTATTAACACAATCATCTGGGGGTATTTCATAGTTGTCAGCTTACCTATTAATTCTTTTGAGCGTTCATTCCAACCAATAATTATGATATGTCCTTCACCTTTAAAGGGTATTCTCCCTTCGGAAAAAGCATCTTGTTTTGTTACAGCTGCAGCTGCCAAGGTTCCAAAATAGGAAGAGACGAATCCGACCCCTAAAAGTATGAGTATTAAAGCAGTTAATCTGCCCAACAACGAATGCGGTACATAATCGCCATATCCTACCGTTGATGCAGTAATAATGGCCCACCATATTCCATCAAAAATGGTGGGAAAGGTGTTGGGTTCTAAAAAATGAATGGATATTCCAAACGTTAAAAAAACAAGTAGTGCCATTGTTAGGATACGGACAAGGAGCGGTAACCGCAAGAAACCTATATAAACTCTGTTTGGCAAGACTGTCACCTCTTTTTTGGATACTATCTATTATTGACTAAAAAGAACCGATCTACTAAACCTTCATTGATTTTCCTATATAGGTCCTTGTTCACAAATTTTTCTCTTTCTTGCTATCCTAGTTACTTGTTTTTTTTCGTAAAAACTTATAAAATAAGGTTAATAACATGAATATAGTCATAACTTAGAAAGAGGGTTGGAGCATGGACATTGGAATTAATTCACTGTTGTCAGATATTGAAAAGACAAGAATGGAAATGATTCATTTAGCTCATCAATTCGGTTATTCTAATCTAAGTGTTGTTCGGTGTAGCCAAAGACTCGATTTTCTTTTAAATGAATATAGTAGTAAACATAGAAATTAATAATCACTTGTACAAAGAACCTTCCGGCGCATCCGGAAGGTTTTTTTGTACAAGCTAAAGTTAGTTAGACAACGAACCGAGGTCACACAAATGATATAAATACTTAAAATACTATGGAATTGTTAGGTAACGTTGCCTCCGTCAGGTTTATGTATCAAGGTTCCTCAGATTTTACCTTAACCTCCTGTTTGTGAGAAAAAACGAATAATTTTCCCCTTAGTAGCAAATTTTAAAATGGAAGTGTCTCTTTTCTAGTTTTTATTTATGGGGTGTAGAAAAGTGAGTATTGAAACCGAAAAAGAGCGAAAATACATTGTGTTTGTTTTGTTTGTTCTAGTGGTTTATCTTTCTCCACTATTTATCCTGCAGGAAAATGCACATATCCGTGTTCATGATAATCTAGATTCCAACCTAGCGTGGTATAAGGTGTTGGCGCGCAGCGGGGAAATGTTTGGCGGTGTTAATGCGACCATCCCCCAAATCATAAATGGCCAATTGCCAAGAAATGCCCTTGGGACTGAATACAGCATCATTGTCTGGTTATATAAGTTCCTTCCAACGATGATTGCTTATGCTTTAAGCCAGGCTTTGACAAGAATAGTTGCCTTTTTCGGAATGTATTGGCTTCTAAAAAAACATTTCCTCGTTGGTGAAAAGTGGCTTTTTTTTCAAATCGGAAGCGCACTGGCTTTTGCACTTACGCCCTTTTGGCCATCAGGAATGCTGAGTACGTTAGGGATGCCGCTTGCCCTCTGGGCACTCCTCAATATTCGCAATGGAGAGGGGACTTGGAAGGATTATTTTATACTCACCCTAATCCCTTTTTATGCGAGTATTGTTCTAGGATTTTTCTTTTTTTTAAGTGTTATGGGTCTTTTTTGGTTAAGTGATCGTTTTCGAGGGAAGGGATGGAACCTTCGCTTTTTGTTAGCAATTATGTATATGACAGCTATTTTTATGGTGGTGGAATACCGACTATTATCTTCGTTTTTATTTTCGAAAGAACCCAATAGTCGCGATGAATATTTTCATGCTTCTCTACCTCTTTGGAGAGTAGTTCGGCTTGCTTTTAGAAATTACCTGCTTGGACACACCCATGTGATGACTGTTCATACATTAGTTATTATCCCCCTCACCCTGACTGCCATCTATTTTGTCCTTTTGAAAAGACTTTGGAAGCAAGAAAAGCTTTTTGTCTTTTTCTTTACCGTAAATATTTTGTTATCGCTCTGGTATGCCTTTTGGTTTTATGAAGGCTGGCAGCCGTTAACGAAGCGATTTCATTTTATGGATACCTTTAATTTTGCCCGTTATCACTTTCTAAGACCGCTTGTTATCTATGTAGGCTTTGCACTAGCCTTAAAAGTCCTAACGCTACAAGGGAAGAACTGGGCCAAACTAGCGAAGTTGTCTGCCATCTTGCAAATCCTCTTTTTGTTTTTGTTTAATGACGAAATTATTTATCGGCAAAAGCCGACTGTAGAGCAGTTTTATGCAGAGGAATTATTCAAAGATATTAAGGACCATATCGCACTCCCCCAAAAGGAGTATCGTGTGGTTAGTGTCGCTTTGCATCCGGCGATCGCCCAGTACAATGGCTTTTACACACTTGATACCTATAATAATTTTTATCCATTAAGCTACAAACATCAGTTTAGGAAAATAATTGAAAAGGAATTAGCAAAAAATAAAACGATTCGTAGGTATTTTGATCAATGGGGCGGACGGTGTTATATTTTTACAGCAAGCCTCGGAAAAAGTTATATGATCAAAAAAGATTCCAAACAGCATTTAAAAAATTTACAATTGAATACGGATATTTTTAAGGAAATGGGTGGTCGTTATATCTTTTCGGCCCTACCTATTGACAATGCTCAACAAAATCAATTAGTGCTCGATAAAATATTTGTCTCGAAGACATCGGCCTGGAAAATTTACCTATATAAGACTTTGTAGACAACGGGGGTTTTTAACAGATGATGGAACCAGTTCTTACAATTGTTGTGCCCTGCTATAACGAGGAAGAGGTGTTACCTGAGACTTTGTTTAAGCTTCAGCACCTGTTGAAGGAGCTGATTGGCGAGGAGCTTGTTGCGAAGAAAAGCAAAATTTTGTTTGTGGATGATGGAAGTAAGGATTGCACATGGGAGCTGATTTATAAAGAAGGATTAAAAAATGAACATGTTCGCGGTTTGAAGTTAGCACGAAATGTCGGTCACCAAAATGCATTATTGGCTGGTTTATTTTCAGCAAAGGAGCAGTCCGATTGTGTGGTCTCTATTGATGCAGATTTGCAAGATGACATCCAAGCCATCCGCACATTTATCATCAAGTTTCATGAAGGTTTTGAAATTGTTTATGGTGTTCGTCAAGGGCGTGCTACGGATACACTCTTTAAACGAAGCACGGCCCAAGGATTTTATAAAATAATGAAAAAACTAGGAGTTGACCTAATCTATAATCATGCTGATTTTCGGTTAATGAGCAAAAGAGCGGTACAAGAGTTAGAAAGGTTTACAGAAGTTAATCTATTTTTGCGGGGGATTGTGCCATTGCTGGGCTTTCACTCTGATGTGGTCTATTATGATCGCTTAGAGAGGCAAGGAGGAGAAACGAAGTATCCATTAAAGAAGATGCTCGCCTTTGCCTTAGATGGACTGACATCCTTTTCCATCTCACCCATACGTTTTGTGTTAGTGATTGGCTTTGTTTCCTTTTTCATGAGTCTGTTATTTGGAGGGTATTTTTTAGCGCTAAAGGTTTTAGGAAATACTGAAATAGGCTGGACCTCGCTTATTACTTCTATTTGGCTAATTGGTGGCTTGCAATTAATTGCGATTGGGTTAATTGGGGAGTATGTGGGGAAAATTTATAAAGAAACGAAACAGCGCCCGAAGTACATAGTTGATATCGATTTCTTTAATTTGCCCGTTCCAAGGCACCAGTTGATCCATCAGCCAGTTGGAGAGGAAAGGTATTCCTTTGATCTTAGAAAAACATCGGAAACTAAAAAATAAATAGAAAAGATAGTGTAAACAGAGTTTTTCTAAATAAGTAGGAAAACTCTTTTTTTTTGTGGTACAAACCTATTTCTCTGAATAAAAATGGATAGACAGGCGTCTACACATTGATTAGGGAGAGATATGGATGAATGTATTTTTAAGCTATATATTGTTGGGATTGTCGCTGGCTGCTCCGATTGGACCTATCAATGCTGCGCAAATTGATCGGGGGATAAGATATGGTTTTGTGCATTCGTGGCTTATTGGGGTGGGAGCAGTTGTCGCAGATGGCGTATATATGATAATTGTTTATATAGGAGTTGTCCAGTTTCTAGAAACAGCATTTATGCAAACCTTTCTCTGGTTTTTTGGCTGTTTTGTTCTTATGTATACAGGCATAGAAACATTTATGAATGCTGGTAAAATCGATATAAACTATGCAAGAGAGAAGGAACCCCTGATAAAATCATTTTTTTCGGGATTCTTTATGTCGATCTCCAATCCATTGACGATTCTTTTTTGGTTAGGTATTTATGGTTCTGTCCTGGCAAAGACAGCTGCAACCTATGAGAGTAGCCAATTGATTCTCTACAGCAGTGCTATTTTTATCGGACTATTATTATGGGATATTACCATGGCGGGTGTCGCAAGTAGCTTTCGGAACTTTTTAAACTCCCACCTACTAGTTGTCATCTCATTCTTATCAGGGCTTTCTTTGATCGGATTTGGCATTTACTTTGGGATGCAAGCATTTAAAGCGTTACTCGTGTAACGAACCAGCCAGCGGAAAATTCGCTGGCTGGTTTATTGCTTTAAATTATGTTGCCTTATATGTCACGTCCAGTTGTGCCTGGGGATTTATCAGTATTTTCTTGATTGTTATATTCAGGATCATTAATACCTGGCTTTTTTCTGCTACCACCTAAATATTCAACCTTATGTTCTTGTTGAACTTTTTTAAATTTCTCGAAGTCGGTATTTACCATTTTATTCTCCTCCTCAATCGGTTGATATTCCTTAAGATACGCGCGAAACCAATTCCTATTCAGTCCTCATAGGTAGTGAATATTGGAATTTTTCTGGAATTAAATTTGTAGTACATAAACAATCGCAAAACACTGAAAAATAGTTAGGTGGTATTAAAAGTTTGAAACCATAAATGACGTTAAGGATATTGGAGATAGTAAAAGTAAGTACTTGTTTTTTTGAGAAGGGGGTTCATCAAATGTTATCGACACAGCAGTTAAGTGAGTTAAGGTTACAATTATTGCAGGAAAAGAGTGAAGTGGAGAATTATTTACAACAAAATGACCATTTTGGGCTTGAGCGTGGTCATGCCCATGAATCAGTAGGGGAATTATCGAGCTATGACAACCATCCGGCCGATGAGGGAACAGAGCTGTATGAACGTGAAAAGGATATTGCTTTAAATGAGCATTATGAAGTGCAGCTAATGAATATAAATAGAGGATTAGAGGCGATGGAAAATGGCATTTATGGGAAATGTGAGGTTTGTGGAAAAGATATTCCTGTCGAACGGTTGCAGGCCTTACCAAATACAACATTTTGCATCGAGCATAGTCCAGAGCAATTCGTCTCCCACGACCGTCCCGTTGAGGAAGGGGTCTTGATGCCGCCCTTTGGAAAATTTGATATGGATGAACAGGATGAAAATGTTAGCTTTGATGCTGAGGATTCCTGGCAAGCGGTTGCTGCCTATGGTACAAGTGATACACCGTCAGATTTAGCCTTCCCACAGGAAAACTATAGCGACACTTATACCGAAGCAGATGAAAATATCGGCTATGTGGAGGACTATGAAAACTTTGTAGGTAATGATATGTACGGAAATAATATCAAGGTTTATCCAAACGACCAACATGAACAATATGAAGATGCCCTAGATGAGGAAGGTACCATGACAATTTTTGGGGATCTACCGGCATATGAACACGACTCATATGTCGATGAGCACGAAGATAAGTGAGGAATGAAAAGGTGGTGGTTGAAGTAGACACTTTTACAGTTCAAAACGATATACTTCCTTATCTTTATAAAAAGCTGCTTTCGCACAGATTTTTGTTCTTCGAATCAATCTCTAAATCGGTACGATAACCTTTACAAAAAAAACAGCTTTCGAGTGAGAGCTGTTTTCTCTGATTTTTATCGCAGATTAACGGGCAGTAAAACCTCCACTTCAAGACTTAAAAGAATTGATGAAGATAAGTGGGGGATAAACTGCCCGTAAAGGCCCGATTGGTTCATCTAACCATCAGTGGGGATGAAGAAAACTCCCACTGATGGAAGATTCACTTTTATTCTTGAGCATTTGAGAGAGGTTTATGTTTTCCTATTACATCATCAATAACGCCTCCAATTTCACCTTCCATATATGCATCACTTACTTGTTCATGTGTGGTCGCCAGTCCTTTAGAAAGGGGATCACTTTTTTGATAATCGCTTGTTTGAAAGGTACGTCCGGCAATTTCAGTGTTTTTTGTAGTTGAGTTATTTTTATCCAAATTAAAACCTCCTTTTTATAGTTGATACAAAGGTATTTTCTTCTTTTTTACAACAGTTTACTCTAAAAAAATTCTAAGGGGCTAGCCACTATGAACAAAAAGGATAAATTTCCAACACGGGAAGATCTAGATCAAGCTTTCCATTTTCTCCACGACCAAATAACAAGAATCTCAGTTGTTGAAGAAGTAGAAATGATTAAAGAGGACAGAGAAGGACGGGAAGAATAAGGATATAAGCATTTGAAGTTTTCGATTTACAGAAAGTCGGTTAGCAAGTTTTTAATTAACCTTTTTTACTTTGGTAAAATTGTACAGCTCAACTAGCAAGCGACGAGTAGTACGTCGCTGACCGGGTGCTTGAGCTTTTTTAGGAATTTAGGGGTGGTTTATGATGCAAATGAGAGAAATGCTAGCCAAAAGAGTGGCCTGGATTAGTGTAATCAGTAATATAATCCTGACAGTAGGAAAATTAATAATTGGTTCATATGGTAAGAGTGACGCGGTATTTGCTGACGGTATTCATTCGGCAGCAGATGTGTTTGCATCGATCATTGTGTTGCTAGTAATTAAAATTGCCAATAAGCCAGCGGATCATGAACATCCCTATGGACATGGGAAAGCCGAAGTAATTGTTTCTGGTATTATTGGGATTTTGCTCTTGCTTGTCTCTATTTATGTTGTTTATGAAGGGATTAGCGGCTTCTTTCATGAAGTGGAAACACCGAGTTTCTTGGCGATGTGGGTCGCGATCTTTTCATATATTACCAAGATTATTTTATATCGGACATCCTTACGGGTTGCAAAACAAAATAACAGTAAGGCGATTGAAGCGATTGCTTTTGATCATAAAGCAGATATTGTTGCATCGATTGCAGCAGCCATCGGCGTCCTACTGTCGATTATTGGTGAGAGG
Source organism: Bacillus sp. (in: firmicutes) (assembly GCA_023512145.1). Taxonomy (GTDB): domain Bacteria; phylum Bacillota; class Bacilli; order Bacillales; family Cytobacillaceae; genus Neobacillus. The sequence goes on from JAIMAD010000080.1 coordinate 11,239, forward strand.
TTCGATCTCCGTTTTCTACTTTACGCAGACAAAGCAGCCAGTATTTTTGTTGCCTATTTAATATATAAAATTGCCAAGGAATTGCTGATCGAAGCATTTGACATCTTACTTGAGCGAAATATAAATACTGAGATAATTCAGGAATACATCGCTATTGTCAATGGATTTCCTGAAGTGAGGCGGATTGACCGAATTAGGGCCAGAGAACTTGGTCATTATGTCGTTGTTGATTTACGGATTTCCATCGACCATTTTAAAACTATAAAGCAGGGACATGATCTGGCGAAATCAATAAAAAGGAAACTAACCGATAAATATGACAATGTTCACGAAGTGTTAATCCATTTAAATCCCTATTTTCAGGAAGACAAAAAATAGTCCTTTGAACTTTAGCCAGTTTGGGTTTATGATAGGGATGTTACGATATTAGTACAAGGGAGTTGATATTTTTGTGTTATTCCGTTGACCCGGACCCAAGTAGTAGGCGAGGGGAAGTCAATGTTATCTTTGAATTGATTGAATTAAAATATCAATCATACCAACTTTAAAAAAGGTTGTTGGCTTCCTCAACAAAAGTTAGTGAGGAGGTTTTGGCATGTTAGAAATATTTAAAAGCACGGAGGAAAGAGTCTTAGAAAAAGTCGATGTCATTTCAAAAGGCTGTTGGATTAATATGTACGCCCCAACTGCAGAGGAAATTAGCAGAGTGGCAAATGATGCGAAAATCGATGTTGATATTATCAAAGATGCTCTCGATGATGAAGAACGTCCAAGGATTGAGCGAGACAATAACCAAGTGTATATCATCGTCGACTTTCCCTATATTGTTCATGATGAAACAGGTGTTGCCGTTTATGAAACAATTCCAATTGGAATTATGCTAACAGATGAGTTTATTATTACTGTTTCCTTAAAAGATTCACCGATATTAGAGGAATTCCGGAAAAACCGTGTGAAAGAGTTTTTTACGTTTAAGAAGACACGGTTTGCTCTGCAGATTCTCTTTGTGATCTCATCCTTTTATCTTCGTTATTTAAAGCAAATCAATAAGAAAACAAACGAAATTGAACGTGAAATTCACCAATCCTTGAAAAATAAAGAACTATATGCGTTTCTGGCGTTAGAGAAAAGTTTGGTTTACTTTACGACCTCATTAAAATCGAATAAGGTCGTTTTAGATAAAATTCTTCGTTTTAATTATTTAAAAATGTATGAAGAAGACAAAGATTTACTAGAAGACGTTATTATCGAAAAAACACAGGCCATTGAAATGGCCGAAACCTATCGTTCCATCTTAAATGGAATGATGAATGCTTTTGCATCGATTATTTCAAATAACTTAAACATATCTATGAAATTTTTAACATCAATTACAATCATTTTGTCCTTCCCAACAATGGTGGCGAGCTTTTACGGAATGAACGTTGATATTCCTTTCCAGCATATTACGAATCCGTATGTAGTTCCCCTAGTAATATCAGGATTTTTAACTAGCTTAACAGCGTTCATTTTTTGGAAAAAGAAATATTTCTAGTTTACCAGCCTTTCATTGGGCTGTTTTTTTTATGAAAAAAGACGGTGCAATAATGCAGACATTTATGATTTTTTTGGAAAGAAATTATTTTGAATGTAATCCAAAAATAATGCAGACAATAGG
>JAIMAD010000081.1 GCA_023512145.1 Bacillus sp. (in: firmicutes)
CTAAGCAACTAGTTGAATCGATTCACCAATTAAGAAAAGCAATGGCCAAAGTTGAAAGCGGTAACTTTGCACAGAGAGTAACGATAAATTCCAATGATGAAATTGGTGAACTTGGCAAAGGGTTTAACCATATGATCAATGAAATTGATCGCCTTGTCTCGGAGGTTTACAAAACGAGTTTACGAGAAAAAGAGGCTGAAATCAGGGCTTTGCAAAGTCAAATGAACCCGCATTTTCTATATAACACGTTAGAGTCAATCAATATGCTGGCAATCACAAAGGGAAATCTAGAAGTATCTGATATGGTCTCATCATTAGGTAAATTACTTAGGTATACCATCGATAATTCATCAAAAATTATCACTTTAGATGCCGAATTATCCTTTATTCGTTCCTATGTGGCTATTCAAAAGGTAAGGATGGGTGAAAATCTCCAGTATAGTGAAGACATTGAACCAACTCTAATTCATGTATTACTTCCAAAACTCGTATTACAACCACTTGTCGAGAATGCAATTGTACATGGTATTTTTCAACAAGGTGGTCACATTTTTATTAAGGCGCATACAGAAAGACAGCTTCTGAAAATAGCCATTACCGATAACGGAAAAGGTATTACCACATTAGAATTAACAAGGCTTAAGAGATTAATAGAGAATCAAGATACTACATCTACAGAAAAACATAATGGAGTAGCTTTATCAAATGTGCATGAACGACTACAGCTCCTATATGGAAAACAATTTGGAATTATGATTGATGGTAAAGAACAGAATGGGTTTTCAGTGACGTTGACTTTACCAATTCAAAGAATGGGGGAAAAGGAAAGTGAAAGAAATATTAGTGGTTGAGGATGAAGACATTATTAGAAAAGGACTAAAGATATTACTTGAACGAGTGATTGGAGGGTTTCAGGTTACGGAAGCAAAAAGTGGTGAGGAGGGACTATCCCTTTTTCACCAAAGAATGCCGCATTTAATTATTTCCGATATTCGAATGGGCGGCATGGATGGACTTACATTTATTTCAAGGGTAAGACAGGTTTCAGCGGAGGTACCTATTATTATTTTAAGTGGACATAGCGATTTTGAATATGCTCGGTCTGCCATTCGTAACAGTATTACGGATTATCTTTTAAAACCGATCAATCGAGTCGAGTTATCGGAGACGATATCAAAAATATTTAAGGATGATGAGGGAGAATTAATCGAAACCTCAAAACAATTCAAAAAAATCCTTCAGTACATAAATGATCACTTAAGTCATGAAATTACCTTAAAGCACATTGGGGACTATGTCTATTTGAATCCACAATATGTAGGACAATTATTCAAATCAGAGCTAAATCAAACCTTTACGGATTATATTACGGAAGAACGGTTGAAAAGGGCAAAGCAATTATTAAAAGGGACAAGTTTAAAGGTGTACGAAGTGGCGCAGCTTTCAGGGTATAAAAGTCCAAAGCATTTTATGACAGTCTTTAAACAGGAAGTTGGAATAACTCCTGTTCAATATCGCAAATATTCATAATACTTCGAAAAATCTATGATTAACGAACTATATCTCTTTTTGAAGGGATATTTTTTGTAGGACTTCATCCTTATAATTTAGACAAAGGGAGGTATTACAAATGAAGATGAAGATAGGACTCATTTTTTTAACACTTTTATTGGTAGCGTTTTCAGTTGCGTGCAGTAATAACACTGAAACTGGCTCAAAAGAAAATGGCTCAAAAGATGAAGAAGTTGAGTTGACCTTTATGATGTGGGGAAATGAAGCGCATCAAGAAGTGTACAACAAATTAATTGCAAAATTTAACGAAACACACCCGAATATTAAGGTGAAGATGGAAAGTGTGCCATTTCCAGATTATCAGCAGAAAATCACCGTTTTAGCTGCTGGTAGAGAACTGCCGGATGTGGGTTGGGTTGCAGAGCGTATGGCACCTCAATTTATGAAAAATGGACTGTTAGAAGATGTATCTTCCTTAAAGGAGGATAAGGAGTATAACATAGATGACTTTTTCCCATCAACACTCGATTTATTCGAAAAGGATGATAAATTATACGGTATCCCATTTTCAACTCCTCCAATGGTTATGTTTTATAACAATGACTTGTTTGTAAACGCTGGTGAAAAAACACCAAATGAACATGTAGCAGCTGGAACATGGAATTGGGAGCAGTTTGAAAAGTCAGCAAAGGCCATTTCGTCTAATGGTGTCTATGGTGCGAACTTCTTCCGTGATTGGAATACATGGATTGCATTACTATCACATACATGGGGTAATGGTGGGGACTTGTTTAATAAAGACCTAAGCAAATTCACTTGGAATAGCTCAGAAGGTGTTGAATCATTAAAAATGCTAGAGCGCATGATGTTTAAAGATTCATCACATCCAAAAGCTGGTGAACAAATAAGCTTTGATTCTGGGAAAATCGGGATGTTCTTCGATGTATATAGCTATGTATCTGCTGCTCGTAATGTAAAAGATTTTAAGTGGGACATTGCACCACTTCCAGAAGGAACGGAAGGCAGATTTCCAATGCTAGGTCAAGCAGGATATGGATTATTTAAGGATTCAAAACACTCAAAAGAGGCAAAAGAATTACTTAAATTCTTTACAAGTCAAGAGGGAATCACGGCCACATCAACATTCTTTGTACCGCCACGTCAGTCAGTGCTTAGCTCTGATGCGTTTGTCAATCAACCTAATAACCCGCCGGCAGAAAGTATTAAACGTGCGGTTATTGATGAAATGGATAATGCGCGCTTACAAGCTGGTCATGTGGAATGGCAAAAAATTGATACGGCCATTCAATTTGGATTCGACGAATTATTTGGTCAATTGAAAAAACCGGAAGACATCTTAAAAGGTATGGAAGAAAAAATCAATCCAATTATGAAGTAATCAAAAAGATGCGGTTAACCCTTTATGGGCTTAACCGCATACCTTTTACAGGGGGAAAGATTGTGACGGAGTCATTAAAACAAAAGCTAAAAGAAAATAAGATGACATTAATCGTAAGTTTACCGGAAAATCGCTTAGATCTAGCCAAGGCAGCCATTCATTCTGGAGTGGATGCTGTAAAGTTGCATGTGAATGTACAACATCGTGCGTCAGGAAATGTGTTTAATTCAGTGGAATCTTATGATGAAATATTTCGTAGTATTAGGGATGAATTTTCTGGACCGCTTGGCATCGTTCCAGGTGGGTCATTTAAAGATATAAGTCATGGTGAAATGGAGCAGTTAATAGCTCTAGGGTTCAATTTTTATTCCATTTATGCCCACGATCAACCTAGTTGGATGCTTGGGCTAGACAAGATTGAAAAAACGTTTGCGATTTCGAGTAACTATTGTCTAGGTAACATCGGCAACGTAAAGCATCTTGGTGTTACCGCTCTAGAAGCATCGATCATCCCAGGAGACGAATATGGAACTCCACTGACCTTCAAGGATGTACTTGCCTATAGCTCGCTCGTCCAAAATGTCGATATTCCTGTTCTCGTTCCTTCACAAAGAAAGCTTGTGCCGTCTGATATTCCATTACTAGCTAGGGCAGGGGTAAAAGCAGTCATGCTCGGGGCAATCGTGATTGGACATACAGAGGATAGTATTCGAACGGCGATTAAATCATTTAGAACTGTCATCGATTCATTGTAAAGGGGGGGAAGAGAGTTGGAATCAAACGTTCAAACAGCGAAACGTCCAACCTTTAAGGGTGTCAAAAGGCGAAAGAAATTCATCGGGAGTGAATCATTTTTTGGCTATTTATTTATTAGTCCAATGGTAATAGGCTTCCTGTTGATTATGTTTTTTCCGCTAGTGTATTCCATTTATCTGAGTTTTACAGATTGGCAACTCCTAGGCGATCCAAATTTCATTGGGATTGAAAACTATCAACGATTAGTAAATGATCCGGACTTTTGGGTTGTATTGAAAAACACCCTCATTTTCACAGGCGGACTGGTGCCAATTAATATCCTTATGGCCCTTTTATTGGCCCTGTTGCTACAGAGAAATTTACCTGGAATCGGCTTATTTCGAACGGCAATTTTTATTCCGGTTATGACATCTATTGTTGTTTGGTCCATTATATGGAAATACATGTTTGGTACAGAGGAAGGCTTTATTAACCAAGTACTTGCTGCAATTGGAATTGACGGACCCGCCTGGCTTTATGATCCAGATCTAGCAATGGGAGCAGTTATTGTGGTAAGTGCCATGAAAAATGTTGGTTTAAACATGGTCTTATTCTTAGCAGCCCTTCAGCAAGTAGATAAAAATCTCTATGAAGCTTCCTATTTAGATGGAGCCAATAAGGTAAAACAATTTTGGCATGTAACACTACCAATGATTACACCTACTGTATTTTTAACATTAATATTAACTGTAATAGGTTCAATGAAGGTATTTGGGCAAATCTATGTAATGACAAACGGTGGGCCTGGAAATCATACCAAGGTATTAGTTTACTATATTTGGGAAAATGCCTTTAAACTATTTGATTTTGGCTATGCATCGGCGATTGCACTTGTCTTATTTGTGATTATCTTATTCTTTACAATCATTCAATGGAGTTCTAGAAAAAGGTGGGTTTTCCATGAAGAATAAAAAGAAAAATGGAATCTTTACAAAAATATTATTTTACGGAGTACTATCACTTATATCTCTTATCATGATTGTTCCGTTTTTATGGATGATCAATACTTCATTCAAGGATTCAACGAAAATATTTGTGTTCCAGTTAATCCCTAACCCTTTTAAGTGGGAAAACTATTTACAGGTGTTAGAATCAACCCCCTTTCACCTTTTCTATTTTAATAGCTTGTATATTGCGATTTTAGTAACAGTCGGAACCATCTTTTTGGGATCATTAGCGGGATACGCCTTTGCGAAGCTAAAATTTAAGGGGAGCTCCATCCTTTTTCTTTGTTTGTTAAGTACGATGATGATACCGGTTGAGGTCATTACCATCCCACTATTCCTATTTATGAGAGATTTAGGGTTAATCAATACACATATTCCGTTAATTGCGATTCCGATTTTAGGCCCAGCAGGAGTATTTGGTGTATTCGTTATGCGACAATTTTTCTTATTGGTACCAAAGGAGTTAGAAGAGGCTGCTAAATTAGATGGCTGCTCGTATTTCCGTATTTATTGGAATATCATGCTTCCTTTAGCAAAACCAGCCGTTGCGACACTCACGATTTTTACATTTTTAACCAGCTGGAATGAATTTTATGAACCGCTTATTTATATTAACTCAAAAGAACTTATGACGTTACCACTTGCTTTGGCCTTATTCACCGATGAGGTAGGTACGAAATGGGAGCTGCTAATGAGTGCGTCGGTGATGGCAACGGTCCCATTGTTAATTGTCTTCTTTTTTGCTCAAAAGCAATTTATTGAAGGTGTATCAATGACCGGTGGAAAGTAATGTGAAATTCAAATACAAAAGGGATGTGTCTATTTTGAAGAGAGAACTAGAATTTGATGTCGTGGTAGCAGGAGGAGGTCCTGCTGGTATTAATGCAGCAATTGCTTCAGGTAGAGCAGGTGCAAGTACACTTCTTATTGAAAGGTATGGCTTTTTAGGTGGGATGTCTACAATAGCACTTGTATATCCTTGGATGACCTTCCACACAGAATCAGGAAAACAGGTCATTAAAGGAATTGCACAGGAAATCGTCGAGAGGTTAATGGATAGAGGCGGTTCACCTGGTCATTTGCGCGATACTGTAGGGTTTACCAATACACTTACTCCGTATCATCCTGAAAAATATAAACTGTTAGCATTAGAAATGCTAGAAGAAGCGGGTGTAGAAGTACTTGTTCATAGCTTTGTGGATAGGGTAGAGGTAGAAGGAAATAAGATTACATCTATTAATCTAACAACAAAATCTGGTCCGATACGAGTCGCTGCAAAGCAATTCGTTGATACAACAGGGGATGCTGATATTGCTTACTTATCAGGTGCACCTTGTTTAAAAGGGCGTGATGGCGACAGTAAAACACAGCCCATGACGATGAAATTCCGGATGAGGGGCGTGGACCTTTCAAAAGTAAAGGAAGAAATGAGGGCAAATCCAAGCAATTTCTATAAAAAAACCCCAATTGCTGAATTGGATAAATTACCACTCACAGGAGTACAGGGATTTTATAAGGAATGGAAGGAATCCGGAGTACCGATAAATCGAGATCAAGTTCTCTTTTTTGCAGGTCCTGAAGAAGATGAGGTTCTCGTCAATTGCACTCGTGTTCAAGGGCTTGATGGAACGGATGTATTTGACTTAACAAAAGCTGAAAAAGAAGGTAGGAAGCAAGTATTAATGATGGCTGAATTTTTGCAACAGAAAATTCCTGGCTTTGAAAAGGCTTCGATTTCTGCAGTTGGATCGCAAATTGGCATTCGCGAAACAAGACGGATTGACGGCCAATATGTTCTCACCATTGAGGATGTTGTCACAGGAAAGAAATTCGAAGATAGGATTGCTCTCAGCGGCTATCCAGTTGATATCCATGACCCAACAGGAAAAGGGGTACAAGCAAATGACATCGAGGGAGACGGATGTTATGGCATTCCATATCGATGTCTCGTGCCAAAACAAATTGAAAACATATTAGTAGCAGGGAGGTGCATTTCAACCACTCACGAGGCTTTAGCAACAACAAGATTGACACCGAGCGCTATGGCAACAGGGCAGGCCGCTGGAACAGCCGCAGCACTTTCCATTACAGATAACGTAGCACCAAAAGATCTTGATATCAGCAAGCTACAAGCTATTTTGATAGAGAATGGAGTAGTGCTTTAAGGTGTACTATTTTTAAGGAGGAAACACTATGAAACATTGGAAAAGAATCTTCACCGTAAGTCTAGCTGTCCTACTATTTTTTAGTTCTGTAGCTATGACTTCTGCCGAAGAAAAAAAACAAGAATTAGCAACAATCTTACTGGTTCCGCTAGATGACAGGCCAGCCAATGTATACTTTCCAAAACAGGTTGGGGCATCTGGGGGTATAGAGGTGATTACACCTTCAAAAGAAATAATAGGAAAATTTACGCAGCCAGGGAATGGTGAAGAAATTAGTAAGTGGCTAGTAGAGAATGGAGATCAAGCAGATGGATTTGTCATTTCAACCAGCATGCTTGCATATGGCGGATTGGTAGCTTCACGCACTGGAGTTAAATCGCTAGAAGAAGCAACGGAGGATATTCAGGTTATTAAACAGTTGAAAAAATTATATCCTGAAAAGCCGGTATATGTCTTTGATACCATTCAAAGGCTAGCCGTCACAGCTATTAGTGATGAATATTTAAAATATTATTCGCAAATTAGTGAGTGGGCCGTTTTATATGACAAGGTAGTAAACCTAGGGATGGAAGGCAAAAAGCGACTGGACGAACTAGAGTCGATTATTCCTGAAGCTGTCCTAGAAGACTACAAGAATGCTAGAGCTAGAAATCATATTGTTAATAACCTAATGATTGACTGGGTTGAACAAGGATATATCGACCATTTGATACTGGCACAAGATGATGCTGCTCCATATGGTCTTCATCGTGCGGAACGAGAGCTTTTACTTGAAAAGGTAAACGAATTCAATCTGGAAGATCAAGTAGCTGTTTTCCCTGGTGCTGATGAAGTGGGTGTTGTATTGGTATCACGTTTTGTTAATCAATTATTTAATACATCGCCAGCATTCTTTGTTGAATTTGGCGGCATTCATGGAAAGGACTGGATTGCTCCTTTTGAAGACACTACCTTCGATTACAATGTGCAAAAGCATATCGTTGCTGCTGGAGGTAGAGTCGTTGACAGCGAAGAAGAGGCAGACATTTATCTTCTATTAAACACGCCTTCTGAAAGTGGAACAGCAAGATCAGAGGATATTGCAGAGCTCGTCGCAAGAACGAATAGATTAATTACGTATGGAAAACAAGTAGCGATTGGTGATGTCTTGATCGTAAACAAAGCTGACGAGGCATTTGTTACTGAGCTTGCTGCAACAGTAGATCTAACAAAAATTCTATCCTATAGCGGCTGGAATACAGCTGGTAATGCTCTTGGAATTACAATGGGTCATGCAGCAGCACGCACTGCATTTTTAGAGCAAGAGTCAGGATTTGGTGTGCCTTTATATGAACAAGCAGCTGAATCTCATTATGAATTTTTACTCCATCGATTTGCAAAAGACCAAGGATATAAAAATGTTGTCCATCCTGCTGCAAGAGCCTATATCAAACAAATTGGTGCAAGTGAGTGGGATCTAGGGAATAATTACGAACCAGTAAACAGTTTTGTAAAGGAAAAACTAACAGCTGAAACAGAAAAGTGGTATCAATACTTTGATGATAAAGAAGTGTATATTGGTTCAAGAGGAAATAAGGATTTTTACAAAACCATTTCTTCTTTAGAAAGTGTTCATGTGAACCTCCCATGGCCTAGAATCTTTGAGGCAGAGTTAGAACCAGAGTTGGAATTAGAATAACCCATAATAAAAGGGCAGGAGTATTCTGCCTTCTTGCATGTTAAAACAACAAGAATCTTATACAGGAGAGTTTAATGGATCAATAACCTTGATTGAAAAGAATATCTTGAATTCATAATCTTTATTTTCGAGGGGACACCTTTATTGAAAACGAACTCTCTTAATTCTACAATCGGCGCTATTGTTGAAGATTATAAGCCTAATTCCTCGCTAAAAATAAGGAGGGATTAAGCTTTTTTATCTTTCAAAATCCTTAACGGTGTAATTGTGGATTCTTGATGTTGCCCCATTGGTAAACTTGTGGGCATCAAGTGGTAAATAGTGTGGCGAACGCTTGTAAAAAATATGGCAGAGCTGGTACATTCTTATGGCTGTAATCATTTTATTATGAAGTCGACTAGTGAGGAGCTGATATACAGCTCCAACTATATATGAACCTACGTAATTGAAAAAGCCTCCATCCAGATGGAGGCTGGTGGTCATTTAACAGTTTCTACATTCGATAGGGGGAGATTTGAAAAACTTTAATACCCAACTTCAACTGAAGCTACCACGATGTACATCAAATCATTCTTATCTCCCTTTTCCTCAAGGACGATGCCACTGGTTGTCAGCATTCCTCCATCCATTACCTCAACCGTGACTTTCCCATATGGAAGTGCCTCTTTTACTGCCTCAATATCAAGGTTTTCTTTTTCACAAGGAAGTGCTAGTTTTACATTCACTCTCATATTGTCTAAACTATTTCCAGGCAGCACTGAACGAATACCGGGCATGGAATTAAAGTGAATAGCATTTTTTACGGCACGTATGGCAGCATGTGTTATATTTTGACCATGGACATCTATTCCCATCCCGGTTTCAATAAACATTAATTTTTCCATTATGGTTTCAACTTCCTCTCCAATTTGATTTACCATCATAGTTTACCGCATTTAGGCCAATTTGTTAAAAAATAGCCCTATTGTTGCTCGTAACTTACAAATATTGCACCTTTACCATTGCTTAAGACTTCCCCATAACTACGAGTACGATCCTTAACATTCTATTAAATAGGTCAAAAATAGAAGGTGAAAACCAACTATTTTAGAGTTTATCATAAAATTAACTTGTAGAAAGAAAATACCATAGGGACGGGTTCTGACGGTTTTTAATGGTGATAATGTGTCCACCAGAACCGTCCCCTCGGTCTTTCGTGAATGCGATTCGTGCCCTCTTGTATGAAGGGTCTGTTGGTAATGATATTTGGATCGCGCTTGCCTGGTGCGTCGGCATCATGGTCATCGCTTACTTCTTCGCCAGTAAAGTATTTAAACGCCAGTTAGGGTAAGTACACCAATATGGGATTAGCGATATCAATTGTCAGCCGCTGCGATGAATGCATTTGCTATCACATGGAAGGCTGTTTAAATGGCGGGGCAACCTTATTCAAAGGGCAGCTTAATAAGCCAAATTAAAAAATCGGTTCCTAAATATAAAAGGAATCGATTTTTTTCTATGCTGTCATTTGCTTAGCGTTGTAAATCCGCATTTTCTTGAAGGTACCCCAAAAAAAGGTTGGGATTGCTAAAAGAAATATATACGCTAAATGACATCATATACTTTAAATAAAATGACAGTGGAAAACTTAAAAAATCCACTGTCTTTTTAATAAATTAATATTATATACAAAATTATACAAAGTAGTTGATTTTTTTCGATTATTAAATATAATTATACCTATGCTAAAAAACCATGACATATTTCCTATTATGGCTTGAGGTGTAGTCTGAAATAACTAGTTCCACCACTATTCTAAGCGAAAGAGCATGACAAATATGCTACCAATTGATGACTTTAAAAAAATATTGTTCAAAGGGTTAAGATGCTACCTGCACTTGACAACCATGACTTTTAGCTATTAAAATCGCTTGTCCTACCGTGGACAGTTAAGATTAAGTTGATTTCTTCTGCATAGGATGCGGCAAGGGATAGAATTATCTTTTCAAGGTCCGCTTTACTGGACATAAGGTCTTCATAGTGCTGTTTAATTACCTTTAATTTTTTAGCCTGTTCCGGCGCAATAAATCCGTCAATGGCGAGTTCCAGTTCGGGAAGTTTTTTCCTCATGGATCCGTGGATTAAAGATTCTAGATCAAAAGAGGTGTCTAACGGATCTTTAAGAAGCTTTTCAATGATGTTCATAGAGCTTTTGCCGAAGGTATCCGAAATAACATTTCCAAGCTGAATGTTAGACACGGTTAAACTGTTTTGAAGTCGGTTTTTCTCACTATACATAAAATTAGTCAGTTTAAAACGATAACGCATAAGGTCACGAAGTTGCCTGATAGCAAGCGGAGGCATGAAGCTCCCAGCTATAAGGTCATGCTTAAATAAATCAGCTATCCATTTAGCATCCTTTTTGTCAGTCTTTTGCCACGGATAGCCTTGACATATTTAGGATGCGCAAGGGTGATGTTGCAGGAATCTTCAAGTACATTAAACACGGGAATCCAGTATTTCCAGGTAGACTCCATGGAATCATCCCTACAGTTATTTTCACAAAGCCATTGTGACAGCTCAATCAATCCTTTTGTATAGGTTGAAAAGCGATGGCGTTTGTAAGTTGTAACTTCCTTGTCAGTGGAAGCAATACAAGCAACAACAAAAGTTTTGTGGATATCAATTCCACACGAAATAGGATAAACAATTTTTAAAGCCATAGGAAAACTACTTTTCAAGAATATAGGGATAGACAACATTGACTGATTGCCCAGCGATAAACGAGTAATGTTTATAAAAAAGATAAGTCTACGTGCTCAAAGTCACACTTATTTGTGCTTGGAAAGGCAATCTACTCATATAAAAATGCGGTTACTCCACAACTAGAGCAGCCCACTCACCTCCGCGTGATTTGTAGTTAAACGTTATCCCTACAGATATAATTTAGCCAAAATATCGCGTGAGACAAACGTATTTCATACCGTTTTGTGCCTTGAGCGAAGCGAAAGGAATGGATATAAAAATGAAAAAAACACAGTCGTTATTGTTCAAACTATTATCCCTGATTACGTTACTTTTAGTTCTTCCCACTTTATTTGCGGGGGTTTATTTGTATATTCATACATCAAATGATTTAACCCAAATGGAAAAAGAGAAAGTAACTATATCACATCAAGCTACCGAAAGTTTAATTAAAAAATTTGGAGATAATCTTTTAGGGGTAAACAAAACGAATTCCTATTGGGAAGATTATCGACAAGCCATTAAAAATAAAGATGGAGCTTGGATAAATGATAATGTAAACAGTGGGATAAGCGTTATTCCAAACGTGAATTTTATTGCAACCACTGATTTAGAGGGGAAAGTCATATCCCAAGTTGGAGGGGTTAAAGAGTTTTCAGGAAGTTCAATTAGTTCTGATATAATGAATGCATTGAAAGGTAATAATGAGTATTCTGGACTAATGGAAACCTCAAAAGGGTTGGCGATTATTGCTGTCTCAAAAGTTACAAATGAAGAAGGTAATGCAGAGCCAACTGGAATTTTAATTTTTGGAAGAATAGTTGACAACAAAGCATTGTTAGACATTAAAGATATTATGCATGATGATATTGGCATATTAGCCAGTAACGGAACTATGCTAACAACTTCAGACAAAATTGCAAAAAGTGATCTATCAAATTATTTATCTGATAAAAGTAATGATTTACATATTTTCAAAATTTCTCAATCCAACTCTATTGAAAATGCCCAAATGATAACTACATTAAAAGATTTTACAAATAAACCGATTGGCATTTTATTTGTAAATCAAAAGCAGCAAACAAGTACATCCATCAAAAGCAATTTAGGTAGTGTTAATACGATTATTGGCGTTATCTATGTTGTGATTTTAATTTTACTTTCTCTACTTATATACAGACATATTATAAAACCGTTAAATCAATTGGTATTCATTTCAGAGGACGTTTCAAAAGGAAATCTGAAAAATGAAGTAAGCGAAAATATCACCAAGCGAAAAGATGAGTTGGGTAAATTAGGCTATTCAATGAATATTTTGATAATGAATTTCCGTAATTTAATAAAAGAAATTAAAAAAAACATAGATCATTCAGCCGTTAATGCCCAAGAATTAGAAGGGTCCATGAATAAAGCAAACGATTCCGTAAGTAAGTTAGTTGCTTCTATTCAGCAAGTAGCCGGGAATACTAGTGTTGCTGCATCCAATGTTGAGGAAATATCTGCTGCAGTGGAACAAATGAGTGCTTCTATTAATTTAGTGGCGGTAAATGGGGATAGTTTAGGTTCTGCAGCTGAGGAAACTTCTTCTGCTATTCAAGAGATGATGGCATCCATTGAACAAGTG
>JAIMAD010000082.1 GCA_023512145.1 Bacillus sp. (in: firmicutes)
GGCGTATTACTTATGTTAGATATGCAGAAGAAGGCTCGCTTTTTGCCTTCCGAAGCGCTTGGATTTTAACTTAAGGACACCAGGCTGATTGCTAGACAATATAGCAAAAAAGCTCTTCTTTGTTTGTCCTTACAGTCATATAGTGATGATAAGGGGGAGATGGTGTGAAGCGGAATTGGACAGTAGCCTTTCAAATTGCGGCAGTATATGTTGGGACTGTTGTAGGTGCAGGATTCGCCACGGGAAAAGAAATCGTAGAATTTTTTTCGCGATTTGGATTCTTTGGCTTTATAAGTATATTAATGAGTGGATACCTGTTCATCGTTTTGGGATCAAAACTAATGAGAATGGCAGCCCATATAGATGCAAAATCGTACCAAGAGTTTAATGAGTACTTATTTGGAAAATGGCCAAGCAGGGTCATAAATGTTCTTATGCTATTTATGCTTCTGGGGGTTAGTGCCGTAATGCTGGCTGGGGCTGGGGCAGTTTTCGAGGAACAATTAGGCTTACCCAAAAGTGTGGGCGTATTTCTGACGATTTTCCTATCGTTTATTGTCATGCTCATCGGAACAAAAGGACTATTTGCTGTTAATACGTTTGTTGTTCCGTTAATGATTACATTTAGCTTAATCTTAATGTTCTATTCAGTTCAAATGCCTCATTTTTTAGACCAGGTTTTGTTTATTCCACATGCTGAGGATGGTTGGAAGAGTGTAGTGGCCCCGTTTTCATATGCTGCCTTGAATCTTGGTTTAGCTCAAGCGGTTCTGGTGCCCATTGCAACAGAGGTTAAGGATGATTGGTCAATCAAATGGGGAGGAATCCTTGGTGGCTTTGCTTTAACACTTATATTAATTGCCGGGCATTTTACATTAATTATGCTCCCGAACTTAGAACTGTATGATATTCCGATGGCAATTATTATGAAGAGTTTGGCTCCCTTTTTTTATTGGGTCTTCGTGCTGGTTATTTATGGGGAGATTTTCACTTCAGTAATTGGAAATGTATTTGGACTTGATCGTCAGCTAAAGCAATACATTTCAATTTCAACAATGTTGTCAGTTACCCTCATA
The DNA here is from genome assembly GCA_023512145.1 of Bacillus sp. (in: firmicutes). Taxonomy (GTDB): domain Bacteria; phylum Bacillota; class Bacilli; order Bacillales; family Cytobacillaceae; genus Neobacillus. Next base: position 1,077 of record JAIMAD010000082.1, read on the forward strand.
TTCGCAGTTTCCTACACTATTAGTCTTGTGAATTACAGTACACTGCTATCCTATTTATATCCTTTGTTTGGTTATATCTGTATGATCTTTTTTATCTTATTATGGATGAAGCCATTTACACCAAATGTGAGAAAATAGAAATGCGCAGTTTGTAGGGCTGTATTTCTATTTTCTGTCTAGGATTGATGCCCAATGGCTATTGTTATAGGAGCGAGGAGACCTCCGTGTACTCATGCCTATCTTAATGGCATGACTATAAATAACATCAGGTCAAAAATGATATGTGAAACAATAACTAGTGGCATACTCTTTTTCCAATAATACAGTGTGCCCCATACATTTCCTGAAATTAAGGCAGCAAAGACTAATAAAAATGAGCCTGAATAAATATGGACAGTGGCATACAATAATGAGGCAGTCAAAATACTAGTCTTTGGTCGAAAGTATTTCATTAGTCTTTTTTGAATAAATCCACGCCAGAAAAGCTCTTCTCCAGGTGCAGCAATCAATACAAGGGCTAGGTATTGCCAAAATAACGTTGGTGCAAACCAGTTATACAATCTATTAATGCTTTTATCATAAGGAAGGTGAAAAATTTCAATTACTTGAAAACCGAGCCAAAAAAGAAAATATAATAAAAATCCGGATAGTGCTCCGAGGAATAGGTATTGAAAAAATGAAGCCTCATCATCAACGTCTTCTTGAAACATTGCATAAACGATTAATACGAGCACCGATCCAGAAAAGATATACCAAAATATCGTTTCATCCTGAAATGTAAAAAATAAAAGGATGTGGGCAATTAGTAATCCGATCAGTATGCGAAGGTCTAGGAAGCAATTCTTCATTATGGTAAACTCCTTTAACAATCAATAAAATTTATTTTAACAAATAATATTATCTAATGGAAATCATTACAACATTCATTTCAATGATTCTTTGATTAAAACATAAAAAAAAGAAAAAGATAAGGTGGAAAGAGGTGAAGGAAATGAGCAAATCAAAGAGTGAGCAGGAGCGCGTTTGGACAATCAGAAAGCAAGATCAAAATCCTCATAACAAGGTGAAATCCTTTAAGCAGCTTTCAAAAGGAACAGAAAAAGGTCAATAGACCAAAGGTGAAGAAAAAAATAAAGGCAGCCCTTAGGACTGCCTTTCCTACCATTCTATTGATTAATGAACGCCTTCTTTGACAACTTTATAGTTTTTGTGATTGACAACTGTTCGCTGACCTAATTCTAAATCACGGTAATTATCCATATATGTTATGTCGACTATTACAGAATTTTCATTTACCTTTTCAACAATCCCTTGCAATCCTCCACGGAATTCTATGATATTTCCTACTTCTGCTTTTTTCAATTAGTCTCTCTCCTTTACCTCAAAAACTATAAATAAAATCCATATAAATAACATATTGCACTACTTTGCCAATTTCGTAAAGGCTTTTGTTTGACAATTAGATTAATTCTTTTTCGAAGCTTTTATTATACGCAAAAAATATTCACAAAAGAATCGACAACGCTTACAAATATAGAAATTTCCTCGGAAATTTCGACAAAATTTGACTTAACCTCAGGCTCATACGATAAAATAAACAGAGGAAAAGGTGGTGCTAGAAGATGAAGGAAGATATGATCACTGAAATTTTGAATCAACTAATGATAGGTTCAATTTCAGAATATTACGTAAATAATCTTGATTTTATGGAATTTCGTGAAGTCCTGGTAAAAAGAGAAGACTTTAAGCATTTCCGTGGAATTGGGCAAAGAGGCGGAGATATATTGTATCAATACCTCAAAGAACCAAGAAGTTAATAGGTATCACTCAAGGAGAGCTCGGCAATGGCGAGTTCTCCTTTTACGAGAGTGGTAAGTAGTTTAGAAATGATTAAGAATTTGATAAAATAAAAAGGATTAAAAAATGTACAAAGCATCTAAGGGGAGCAATAAATAGTATTAACTTGAAAAAAAGAAGTTAAAGTTGGAGATAGGTACAGTGATTAGCGGAAAAATTCAAGGAACATTGACTCTGTTCACCAAATATGAAGTGATGATTGGGGAGATTCCTGTGGAGAAATATATTTTATCTTTAGACCAAGGGACAACTAGTTCTAGAGCTATTCTTTTTAACAAAACGGGTGATGTCGTTCATACGTCACAAAAAGAATTTACACAGCATTACCCAAAACCAGGCTGGGTGGAGCATAATGCCAATGAAATTTGGGGATCAATCCTTTCATGCATTGCAGGAGTTTTATCTGAAGCAGCAATTAGGCCAGAACAAATTACTGGAATTGGTATTACAAATCAGCGGGAAACTACAGTGGTCTGGGATAAAGAAAGTGGTGAGCCTGTATACAATGCCATTGTATGGCAATCAAGGCAAACTAGTGAAATATGTGAATTATTAAAGGAAAGTGGCTATAATGACCTATTCCACACAAAAACAGGTTTACTTATCGATGCCTATTTCTCTGGTACAAAAGTGAAATGGATCCTTGATAATATTGAAGGTGCCCGTGAAAGGGCCAACCAAGGAAAACTGTTGTTTGGGACGATTGATACATGGTTAATTTGGAAACTCTCTGGTGGGCGCGCTCACGTAACTGATTATTCAAATGCCTCTCGCACGCTTATGTTTAATATTTTTGAGCTTAAATGGGATGATGAATTATTGGATATCTTGGATGTTCCTAAATCAATGCTCCCTGAAGTTTGTCAATCCTCCGAGGTTTATGCATATACAGCTGAGAATCATTTCTTTGGCAAGGAAGTACCTATTGCAGGTGTAGCAGGTGATCAGCAGGCAGCATTATTCGGGCAAGCATGTTTTGAAAAAGGCATGGCTAAAAACACCTATGGAACAGGATGTTTTATGTTAATGAACACAGGGGAGAAAGCAGTCCGTTCAAAGCACGGCTTACTCACAACAATTGCGTGGGGTTTAGATGGGAAGATAGAATATGCCCTTGAAGGTAGTATCTTTGTTGCGGGATCAGCACTCCAATGGCTTCGTGACGGCTTAAGGATGTTAAAGGATGCAAAGGATAGTGAGAAATATGCAGCCCAAGTTGAATCAACAGATGGTGTTTATGTTGTTCCCGCGTTTGTTGGTTTAGGAACACCGTACTGGGATAGTGATGTCCGCGGTGCCGTGTTTGGATTAACGCGTGGAACTACAAAAGAACATTTTGTGCGGGCAACTCTTGAAGCACTTGCCTATCAGACGAAAGATGTACTGTCGGCAATGGAGGCTGATTCTGGAATTGAACTTAAAACGCTCCGAGTCGATGGAGGGGCAGTCAAAAATAATTTTTTAATGGGTTTTCAGAGTGATATTCTTAATGTTCCAGTAGAGAGACCAATTATCACTGAAACAACTGCACTCGGTGCTGCCTATTTAGCAGGTCTTGCTGTTGGTTTTTGGGAAACCCAAGCGGAAATAACACAGCAATGGGCGATTGAGCGCAGATTCCATCCAAATATGACTCCTGAGAAGCGAGATAATTTATATGGTGGTTGGAAAAAAGCAGTCCATGCTGCCATGGCGTTCAAATAATTTTGCTAAGGTCTCCCATGTGAACCAAACACGCAATTTATACAGTTAAACATAAGTTAGTAAACAAGGGAGAAATTTTGGAGAATCTGCAAAACTATTATCAAATCAAGTAGTGTTTTTGCAGACTCTCTTTGTAATGGAGGGAATCAGCATGAAATTTTCTATTTTTGATCGGGAAAAGATTATCGGGAAGCTCCAAACTGAATATTATGATGTCTTGATTATCGGTGGAGGAATTACGGGTGCAGGAATCGCACTCGATGCACAGGCAAGAGGAATGAAAACGGCGCTTGTTGAAATGCAGGACTTTGCAGCTGGAACATCAAGTAGATCGACGAAATTAGTTCATGGCGGACTCCGATATTTAAAGAAATTTGAATTTAAAATGGTTGCTGAAGTAGGGAGAGAAAGGTCTATCGTTTATGAAAACGGCCCACATGTGACAACACCAGAGTGGATGTTGTTGCCTATCTATGAAGGTGGGTCTTTCGGGAAATTTAGCACGGCGATTGGGTTGCTCGTTTATGACTACTTAGCTGGTGTTAAGAAATCGGAACGTCGGAAGATGCTTACAGCAGAAGAAGCATTAGCGAAGGAGCCATTAATAAAAAGGTCTGGCTTAAATGGTGGTGGGTATTATGTTGAGTACCGTACAGATGATGCACGGTTGACGATTGAGGTATTGAAGTCAGCAGCTAGAATGGGAACGATTGCATGTAATTATTCAAGGGTGACCCAACTTACTTACGATAATGGAAAAGTGGTTGGTGCGATTGTTGCGGATCAGTTAACTGGAAGGAAATATGAAATAAAGGCTAAAAAAATCGTAAATGCGACTGGACCGTGGGTTGATGAAATTCGCGAACTAGATTTATCAAAAAAAGGGAAAATGCTCCAGCTGACAAAAGGGGTTCATGTAGTCATTGACCAATCCTATTTCCCATTAAAGCAAGCCATTTATTTTGATACAACAGATGGTCGGATGGTTTTTTCCATTCCACGTGAAGGAAAGGTATATATTGGAACCACGGATACTTTCTATGATCAAGAAAAGGAACAGCCTTTTATGACCTTAAGTGATCAAAATTATCTCCTAAATGCAATTAATTATATGTTCCCTGATTTAAACATAGATGAAAATAAAATTGAATCAAGCTGGGCAGGAATTCGGCCGCTTATTTATGAAGCAGGTAAGGATGCTTCTGAGCTTTCAAGGAAGGATGAAATCTGGGAATCTATTTCAGGTTTAATTACGATTGCAGGTGGTAAATTAACGGGTTACCGAAAAATGGCTGAAACGATTGTCGATTTGTTAGCTGCAAAATTTCATAGTGAAGAAGGAAGATGCTACCCACCCTGTCAGACCCGCAAACTTCCGATTTCAGGTGGGGACATTGGTGGTGCCAGTCGTTTTAATGCTTTTATTATGAGTCAGATTAATAGGGGGATAGAAGCAGGGCTAACCAATGCAGAGGCAGAGCAGCTGGCAAGAAAATACGGATCAAACGTTACGAAAGTGTATGAACTCTTAGGTAGGAATAAAGCAGATGCTGAGAAATATGGACTGCCACTTTCTTTATTTGCCATGCTTGTGTATGGGCTAGAAGAGGAGATGGTCGCAAACCCAATAGATTTTTTTTATCGGCGAACCGGAATGCTTTTATTTAAGATTCACTCAGTACATGAATGGAAAAATCAGGTCATTTCTTACATGGCAGATAGGTTTGGATGGAATGATTTGGAAATGAAAACGCACACAACATCCCTAGATGAGAATTTAAGAAATGCGGCTATGCCCACAAGTGTCGTGTAAGTAAAAAGTCAATACATGTTTATTCCCATTTTGGTAAAAATAAGTTAAAAAGGATTTCGTTTGGGTCTGTTGAGGATAATTGATTTAGTTGACTTAATGCTAATAAATAGTTTAACTTAGTGTAGCAGGGATAATATATTATATACCACTAAAGGAGTTTGATTTTTCATGGCAGAGAAGCAATTTTTAGTAACAGCAGAAACAGGTATTCATGCAAGACCAGCTACATTATTAGTCCAAACAGCGAGCAGATTTAATTCTGAGATTTACTTAGAATATAAGGGGAAAAAGGTTAATCTAAAATCAATTATGGGTGTGATGTCTCTAGGCGTTGGCAAGGGTGCTGAAATTAAAATCTCTGCAGAGGGTAATGATGCAAACGATGCATTAAACAGCCTTGAAGAAGCATTGAAAAAGGAAGGCTTGGCAGAGTAATGACTTTTTTACATGGGATAGCCGCATCTAATGGGATCGCAATTGCGAAGGCATACCGTCTGGTTGAACCGGATTTATCGTTTAAAAATATTACCATTGAAGATGCTACAGCTGAAGTAGACCGTTTCCGGAAAGCCATTGAGAAATCTAAATCAGAACTCGAAGCAATTAGGGATCAGGCCAAAGTGAACCTAGGAGCGGATAAGGCAGCAATTTTTGAAGCACATCTTCTTGTTTTAAGTGACCCTGAATTAAATGGACCAATTGAAGATAAAATACAGTCTGAAAAAGTAAATGCAGAGTCTGCGCTAAAGGACACTGCTGATATGTTTATTATGATGTTTGAGCAAATGGATAATGAATATATGCGAGAACGCGCAGCGGATATTCGCGATGTAACCAAACGTGTGCTTGCCCATTTGTTGGGTGTTGAACTGCCTACACCAAGTATGATTACTGAAGAAGTGATTATTGTGGCTGAGGATTTGACACCTTCTGATACAGCACAATTGAATCGACAATATGTTTTAGGATTTACGACAAATATTGGTGGACGTACCTCACATTCCGCAATTATGGCTCGTTCCATGGAAATTCCAGCAGTAGTCGGAACAAAGAATGCTACTGAGGAAATCAACAATGGCGATTTAGTGATTGTTGATGGCTTGAAAGGTGAAGTACATATTAATCCAACAGCTGAACTAGTTGAACAATATCGTCAAGTCCATAAAGAGTATGAAAATCAAAAGAGTGAATGGGCAAAACTTGTGAATGAACCAACCGTTACAATGGATGACCATCATGTTGAATTGGTTGCCAATATCGGGACTCCCAAGGATTTAAAAGGAGTGCTTGAAAATGGCGGTGAAGGGGTTGGCCTTTATAGGACTGAATTCCTTTACATGGGAAGAGAGCAGCTTCCAACAGAGACAGAACAGTTTGAGTCGTATAAAGCGGTACTAGAAGGTCTAAAGGGGAAGCCAGTAGTCGTCCGGACTCTTGATATTGGTGGCGATAAAGAGCTGCCATATTTGGACTTGCCAAAAGAAATGAATCCATTTTTAGGCGTACGTGCGATTCGTTTATGTTTAGAAGAGCAAGAAATTTTCCGGACTCAACTCCGTGCCTTGCTCCGAGCGAGCAACTATGGAAATTTGAAAATCATGTTCCCAATGATTGCCACTTTGGATGAATTCCGAGAAGCAAAAGCCATTCTTGAAGAAGAAAGGCAAAGACTGCTTGTTGAAGGTCAAAAAGTGTCAGAGAGTATTGAAATTGGTATTATGGTAGAAATTCCATCAACCGCTATTCTTGCCGATCAATTTGCTAAAGAAGTTGACTTCTTCAGTATCGGTACAAATGATTTGATTCAATATACAATGGCTGCAGACCGCATGAACCAGCGTGTTTCGTACCTTTATCAGCCATATAATCCAGCAATTTTGAGATTAGTGAAAATGGTCATTGATGCAGCACACGCAGAAGGTAAATGGACTGGTATGTGTGGCGAAATGGCAGGAGACGAAACGGCAATACCTGTACTTCTAGGACTGGGTTTAGACGAATTCTCAATGAGTGCGACTTCGATTTTACAAGCTCGTTCACTAATTAGAAATTTGAAAAAATCCGACATGGAGAAGCTAGCATTAGAAGTAATCAATATGCAAACTACCTCCCAAGTCATCGATGCTATCAATGCCGCGACAACGAAAAACTAAATAATCAATAAAAAAGACCAATGTTGGTCTTTTTTTTTTGCTAATAAAGAATCTTAGACTTTCGGCCAAGTTTCTTTAAAAAAATTAATTTGAACATGCTTCAACGTAAACCTATGAATCCTGTATAATAAAAGTAGATATGAAAAAGGAGGAATTTTGAAATATGGAATTTAACTTATGTGATAAATCGACTCTGGTCGTTGCTTCGAGCCAAGGATTGGGTACCGAAAGACCTCGGTAACGTTGCCTTGTTTAAAACGACAGGGTGGAAAAATTCTAAAACATCGCCTCTTCTTCGATAAAAGAACCAATTCCAGGATTAATATTTTCGAACACTTTTCCGACTGGAATAATCGGACTCTAAAAAGACCCCCTTAAGAATTAGCTCCATATAATATCCTTTGTTAGCACTAAGCTCCCGTCTGGATTACGCCAATCGTGTCAAGCACATAGGTGAATACAAATAAGCAAGGAGTCACTAGGGAAATAATCGAAATGCAAGTCAAAGCATGAATTCCTTAAAGAGATATGGACCTGCAGAAAAAATGGTGAATGTCACTGCCTTTGTACCATTTAATGGATATTTATTTCTAACAGGCAGTTCGTTTTTAGTTGATGCTAGCATGATAAAAGCTATTAATTACAGAAGATAAATTTCCTCTTTGCGTAGACATTCTTTAGGTTTATTACCAATGTATTTTGGCTATGGTAAAAATATAAGGGAGTGTTATTGATGTCGAAAAATGTTCGAATGGTCATCGTCATGTTCTTAGGAATTTTTATTTTATCACTTTTGAGTAGTTGTGGACTTCTGTTTTCAAATGAGTTGATTGTTAACCGTTATGCAGACGTGCTTTTAACAAAAAATAATGAACTTCAATTTCGTTTTCGAATTAACAATGAAATTTTAGAAGAACATCAGTTATATAAGGTGAAAGTCATTATTCACGATGACAAGCTAGCTGAAGCCATCGGTAAACGGGAAATTGTTTATGGAGAAGATCAAGTACTTGACGGAGAATATTTAGAAGTAAAAGGGAAAAGTGAAAAGTACATTTTTATGGATCCGATTCCTTTACAAAAAGATTTACATATTCGCGAACTTAGTAATATGATTGAAAAGAATAATGCCGTCTCAATTGATTTATTTAACAACAAGGAAGTATTTGGACGAACCTACCTAACAAACTTTTCTTCTGAATTATAAAATTGTGTTTATCTTTTCTAGATAAAGGACAAAATAATAGGGTGCATAATTTTGGAGATGGAGCACAAAAACCGGAGCGACTGGGACGTTCCGGTTTTTTTTGTGGTATTTTCCCAAAATTAAAAGGTGCGTGCTAAAATAAAAGAAAATACGAATGAGAGTTGGCTGAATTTGTTTACTACAGAAAATACGGTAATTGGATTTATTGGAACAGGTGTAATGGGAAAAAGTATGGAAGGACATTTATTGGATGCTGGCTACAAACTTGTTGTTTATTCAAGAACGATGGATAAGGCAAGAGTACTATTGGACCTTGGTGCGGAGTGGGCAGAATCGCCTAATGAGGTAGCAAAAAAGTCATCAGTTATATTTACGATGGTCGGCTATCCTACCGATGTTGAAGAAGTGTATCTCGGAGTAAACGGCTTGATTCAAAATGGAAAAAATGGCAGTTATTTCATAGATATGACAACATCTGCCCCTTCTCTAGCAGTGAAAATAGCTAAAGAGGCGAAAAAGAGGGGGATTAAGGCAATCGATGCACCAGTTTCCGGTGGAGATGTTGGCGCAAAGGAAGCAACCCTTTCAATTATGGTTGGTGGTGAACAGGATGCGTTTGATGAGGTTCGCCCATTATTAGCACTACTTGGAACTAACGTTATCTACCAAGGGAAACCTGGAGCGGGTCAACACACAAAAATGTCCAATCAAATCGCAATTGCTTCAAACATGATTGGTGTCTGTGAAGCAATTATTTATGCCGAAAAGGCAGGATTAGATCCTGAGAATGTCCTCAGGAGTATTTCAACAGGGGCAGCAGGCAGCTGGTCATTAAATAATCTTGCTCCGAGAATGCTAAACGGAAATTTTGAACCTGGTTTTTACATAAAGCATTTTATTAAAGATATGAGAATTGCCTTAGCGGAAGCAGAAATGATGGGTATGGAAGTGCCTGGATTAACCTTAGCCAAGTCCTTATATGATCAATTAGCAGAAAAGGGCGAAGAAAATAGTGGAACCCAAGCTCTTTATAAATATTGGAAGTAATAAAAAGACAATGAATAAATTCCTCTTGTTTTCAAAAAACTATGAGAGAAATCTTGTGAAAAATCGTGTGAATAGGAGGAATTGTAAATGGCTAAACGGACTAAAAAGAACGACGCTCAACAAAAAAATAAACAGGGATTTGATTCAGCGGTGGTGAATGAGGAATTTGCTCGTGAGATAGGTTCAGCAGCTGCAAATCAAGCCCATAAAGATAAGGCTAAAAAGGAAAAGGCCTCAAAGAATAATGGGAAGTATAAAGGGCAATAGTCAAAAAATATTAAAACCCTCACTTTACTAGGTGAGGGTAAATTATTGTACTCAAGCTATCCTTCTTAAATATTTTTCAATCCGATTTAGACCAAGCTCCAACCTCTCAAGAGAACAAGCGAATGATAACCGAAAATAGCCTTCTCCATACTTGGAAAACGCACTGCCAGGAACAACTGCTACCTTTGTTTCATGTACAAGCGAAAGGGCAAAGTCAAAGCTGTTTAAAGGAATCGAACTTGGAATCTTTACAAAGAAATAAAATGCCCCATCTGGTTTAACAACATTGAGACCCATAGCTATTAACCGCTTAAAGACGTAATCTCTCCTAATTTCATATTCTTTTTTCATATCTTGTGCATCATCGATTCCTGTGGTTAGCGCCTCGAAGGCTGCTTTTTGTGCAATCGAATTGGCACAAGAAACATTATATTGATGGACCTTTAATATATGTTTAGTTATGCTTTCTGGTGCAAATAACAAGCCAATTCTCCAGCCTGTCATCGAGTGGGATTTTGATAACCCATTAATGACAATCGTCTTATCCTTTGCAAAATAAGCGATTGATTTATGATTATCCCCATAGGTAAGTTCACTGTATATTTCATCAGCAAGAATAAAAATTTCCTTATCCTTTAAAAAATCAGCAATTTCTTTCAGTTCTGACCCGGTAAGACTTACACCCGTCGGATTTGATGGGTAGGGAAGCACAATGCAACGGGTTTTTGCAGTGATAAAGGGTTTAATCATCTCTAAGGTGAAACGAAACTGATTACCCTTGATATCTACATGAACGGGCACTGCTCCCATCATCCGAATAATCGGTTCGTAACCAGGATAAACAGGTCCGGGTAGTATAACTTCTGCTCCTTCCGTTAATATCGTGCGGAAAGCAATATCAATGGCTTGGCTTGCCCCTACAGTGACAATCACTTCTGATTCTGGTTTATAGTACAAGCCATATTTTTCTTCAACAAAATTACAAGCGGCCCTCCTTACCTCCAGCGTGCCTGCATTGTGTGTATAACTGGTGAAATCCTTTTCAATCGCAGTAATTCCTGCATTTTTCACATGCATTGGTGTTGGGAAATCAGGTTGTCCAATCGTAAATGAAATCAGGTCATCGATATCTGCAACCATATTAAAAAACTTCCTAATTCCAGATATTTCAATATTTTTCACTCTATCATTAATTAAATGCTCCAACAATGCCAACTCCTAATTTAGACTTAATAATCGTATATGAATAATAAGAGTATAGACGGATTGAGCAAAAGATTCTACTATGTCCACTAATTTCTTTGGAATTGAAATAGTAAAAAACGGCCCGAGTATTTCTCAGACCGTTTTTTTAGGGGAAGGGGATTTTATATTAAATTAAGGAGTATTCTTAATAACCATAGTCCCAGTCAACTTCATCTTCGTGCCAGAAGACAGGTGACACAGAACCAAAATTAACCATTTTATTTTCAAGTTTGCAGTTGCAATTCTCGCAACCACATTGATCTTTGATTTCTTTGTAAAGGGAATGATCAATATCTTCAATAAATGTAATATTTTGTTCCTGAAAAAGAATCGCTGTTCCTCTCATTACTAAAGCACCTCTTTTAAAGTATCTTTCAATGTGTGTTTATTACTTTCTTCTTATGGTTGTATTGTAAATCTGTTAATTATGAGAGTCCATAGTATTGTGA
>JAIMAD010000083.1 GCA_023512145.1 Bacillus sp. (in: firmicutes)
ATAGTGCATATTTGTTTTGAATGTTAGCTGTCGTGTTATAATAAAAATAGTTTAGAAGGCAGGTGTATCAAAATGAAAAGGTTTTTTACCCTTCTAATTCTTCCGCTATTATTCCTATCTTCATGCGCACAGATTGACCAAGGGGAGTTTCATTCTGTAAAGAAAACAGCAACGCAGGTTTTTGAGCCGGTTCCTGCTGATTTTTTACCGCGCAATTTAACGGTAGTATCTGCGGGTGATTCCTTAACACAAGGTGTAGGCGATAGTACAGACCAAGGTGGCTACTTGCCGTATTTAAAAACAATGCTGGAAAAAGAAAAAGGCGTTAGAGATGTTGATTTTTATAATTATGGTGTAAGAGGGAATCGTACAACGCAATTATTAAAAAGACTAAAAACCCCAAAAATGAAAGCTGCTTTACAGGAAGCAAATTTGGTTATTCTGACAATTGGCGGCAACGATATTGTGAAAGTGATCAAGGACAATATTTCTAACCTCCAATTATCCAAATTCAACACCGAAAAGGAGTCATATCGGACCCATTTAACTCAAATTATCGAAGCCGTGATCCAGGAAAATCCACAGACCTCCATTGTGTTAGTGGGCTTATATAACCCATTTTCCAAGTGGTTTTCGGATATTAAAGAAATGGATGAGATTGTTGCTGATTGGAATATAACCGGCCAAACCGTGATTGCCAATTACCCCAATGCCTATTTTGTTGAAATTGAAGATATGTTTTTAAATGCTGATGAGAATCTGTTGTTTACCGATAATTTCCATCCCAATGACAGAGGGTATGAGTTGATTGCACAAAGGTTAAATAAGACCTTAGAAGAACGAGTAATACCAGAAATGGAAAAAAACCCCTATATGGTTAGTACAGAGGAGAACTAGATTTCTTATGAAAAACAAATGGAAAACAGGATTCCTTCTCTTAGTAGGAGTCAACCTTTTTTTCACTTTAGTCGTGATATTGATGCTCATGAGTCCATTTGCTGAAACCAAAAATAGCGATGAGTTGGGACTAGTGGGTGAACATGTGGCTTTTCAGGTGAAGTCAAATAAGCTTGATTTAAATAAGCTCATCAACAATTATCTGAAAGTGGAGGCTGCTGATTCGCCGATTGGTTATCGGATTATCTTAGGGGAAGAAGTTGAATTATACGGGACATTACCGTTGTTTAGTCAAGAAATAAATATGAAATTGACCTTTGAACCAGAGGCCTTACCGAATGGTGATTTGGTTTTGAAGCAAAAGTCGATGTCAGTCGGCAGTTTGGACCTTCCCATTTCCTACGTTCTGAAGTTCATTAGTGAAAACTATAAGCTCCCTAATGGTGTCGACATTAGACCAAAGGATAAACTTATTTATGTGAATATGCAGCAATTGAAACTAAAAAGTGATATGAAAATAAAAGCGAACAAATTTGATTTGAAAAATGATGATATTGCTTTTACCATATTAGTACCAATAAAGTAGGGCCTCGTGATTTGACGGGGCACCTATTTTTTTACTGTGTAGGAACATTTTAACTATTTTTTGTGTGGATATTTAAGAAAATAGTTATTAGAATCCGGTCCAAGCGCCCATGCGTCAGTGTTCTTCACTATTTGAGCAAAAATTGGGTTTAGGGTTTTCACCTCACTTCGATAAGTCAACATCGAAAAAGCTCAAGCACACCCTTGTTTCCACTATTCACTCGGAGCGTTCCAGTCCAAACGTATCGCTAAACCGGCGCATGTGCCTTATGTTATTCCATTATCCTAATATATTCAAGTTCCGGTTTTTCTTTTGATAATCCTAGAAATACAATCGTGTAACAGTGATTTGCCTTAAATTGAATCTTTGGCATTGCTAGAACGACCGTCATTTGTCCAGCTTTCCTTGCTTCAAGATTGACCGTCATCGGTGTTAACCCTAAATAGTCTGTTGCTTGCTTGTAAGAAACGACCGGGAATATCACATCCTGATCCTTAACGGCAATATCAAGGGCAAGGGTGTCAGCTGATAAGTGGATAAAGCGAACCTTGGCCTCATGTTCAGGCACCATTGGATGATTCGAATACATTAGCATACGCATTTTTTTCATAGAGTCAATCGTTGCCAGCGTGTAGCTTTTGCCTGGAACGACGGTAATCTTTTTATTTAAAATGCTGTCCACCATATTCCCTGTAGGGTAAATGTCAATATGGTAATTACCAGATTTTAATGAAAGTGTAGTACTTACATTTTTGAAGGGTAAGTCCCTGATCATTCGGTTCCCGTTTATATAAACGTCAATACTGGGGGAATCATAGGAGGTGTGAAGGATTCTGATCTTTGCTTCGTCTTGTACCATTGGGGGATTCGTTCGTATGATATTTCTCGCTTTATTCATGTACTTTAGATGCTTTAAATAATACTGCATGTGTAAGGAGGGAAAGGAGTATTTATAAAACTGGGCTATCAAATCATAAAATGCTGCTTTTTGTAAATAATCGGAATGAGTCCTATTTTCGGACATAGTATCAACTCCTATCATAATGGTTTACACATTAATTTATTCATGCGTAATTATGTAGGTGTCTAACATCCAGTCATGTTAGGTAAATATTTTCAATTATGATTTACAAATAGATAAAATCCACATATACTATACATAAATAAATTCGGAAGAGGGTGACGTGCAATGGCTATTGAAACGATGAGAGCAATCTGTTATTTAAATATTGTTTGCACAGCCCGAAAGTTATCTATTTAGGAATTTCATCTTTTTTTCCTTATGTGAATATAACCATGGGCTGTGTATGCCTATGGTTTTTTATTTTTCGAAAATAATGATTCGCTGGAGGATTGAAGATGAATTTACTAACAATGGGTATAACTGAAACGGTAAAAAATGATTTTCATAAAGGTAAAACGAGTGATGATTTGATACTTGGCCGCGTGGCTCTCGAGCACAAACGAATGTACCGTGTTTGGACGGAACATGGTGAATTATTAGCTGAGGTATCGGGTCGGTTCAGCTATAATGCAAGAAGTAGAGAGGATTTTCCGGCTGTAGGAGATTGGGTATGTGTAATTCCAAGGTTTAATGAAGGAAAGGGTACCATTTTGTCCGTACTGCCTCGAAAGAGCAAGTTCTCGAGAAAATCAGCAGGAAACACAACAGAGGAGCAAATTATTGCGGCCAATGTTGATACTGTCTTTCTAATCAACTCATTAAACGAAGACTTAAATTTACGAAGAATAGAACGTTATTTGCTCCTCACTTGGGAAAGTGGGACAAACCCAGTCATTGTTTTAAGTAAAGCGGACCTTTGTTCAAATATAACGGAGAAGTTGGCTCAAGTTGAGACGATTGCCTATGGTGGTGTCCCTGTTATTCCGATTAGTGCGGAAACGTTGAGTGGGTTTGAAAACCTGGAGCCATTTTTGGAGCCTGGCAAAACGATTGCATTGCTTGGGTCATCCGGGGTAGGAAAGTCGACGTTAACAAATTCACTTTTAGGCGTGGAAAAGCAATTGGTTCAGGAGATTCGCGTCTCGGATGACAAAGGAAGACATACGACAACCCATCGAGAGCTGGTTTTATTGTCCAATGGAAGCATCTTAATAGACACTCCTGGGATGCGGGAACTCCAGCTTTGGGAAAGCTCAGAAGGGTTAATGGAAACCTTTGTTGAAATTGAGGCGTTGGCTTCAGAATGCCGCTACCGGGATTGTCAACATAAGGATGAACCTGGCTGTGCAGTAGTAAAGGCAATTGTTGATGGTGTGGTTGCAGCTGAGCGGCTGACAAGTTACCACAAGTTACAAAAGGAGCTAGCATTCATCGAAAGAAAAGCCGATAAACGTGCACAAGTAGAAGTGAAAAAACAATGGAAGAATATAACCAAAAAAATGAGGCAACGGCCTAACCGTTAAATCAAAAAGTCGAATCAGTGTAGAACCTGTTTCGGCTTTTTTATGATTTGATATCTCAGATTTTATTTTTGTGAAAAAATTCTGTATAATTTTATACATAGGAAAAAATCGCTTTAAAGGAATTAAGGAGTGGGATTATGGAAAAACGATATCAGTTAGCAACCTTTGCCGGCGGATGTTTTTGGTGTATGGTGAAGCCGTTTGATGAACAACCAGGTATTAACAGTGTAATATCGGGCTATACAGGAGGAACTGTTGAAAATCCGACGTATGAGCAGGTTTGTACAGATACAACCGGGCATCTTGAAGCTGTCCAAATTAGTTATGATCCAGAAATTTTTACCTACGAACAACTACTAGAGTTATTTTGGCAGCAAATTGATCCAACGGACTTGGGTGGCCAGTTTCATGATCGGGGAAAATCCTATCAATCAGCCGTTTTTTACCAGGATGAGACGCAAAAAAGGATTGCGACAGAATCAAAACAGGCATTACAGGAAAGCGGCCGCTTTAGTAAACCAATTGTTACACCAATTTTGCCAGCACAGACCTTTTATCCTGCGGAAGAATATCATCAGCAGTACTATAAGAAAAATCGTGTCCATTATGAGTCCTATCATGTAGGGTCAGGCCGTGCCGGTTTTATTCAACAGCATTGGAGAGATGAATTTGAAAAAAAATGATTTTTCACAGGTGAAAAAGGAATTAACAACGAGGCAGTTTGAAGTTACCCAGAATAATAGCACAGAGCCGCCTTTTAAAAATGAATATTGGAATGAAACCAGAGACGGCCTTTATGTCGATATTGTTTCGGGGAAGCCGCTATTTAGCTCACTGGAAAAATTCGACGCTGGTTGTGGTTGGCCGAGCTTTACTAAACCTATTCAAGAGGAAGAAGTAATTGAAAAAACCGATAAGAGCCACTTTATGACCCGGACCGAAGTGCGGAGTAAAGAAGCAGATTCCCATTTAGGGCATGTATTTACTGATGGACCAGACCCAACTGGATTGCGTTACTGCATCAATTCTGCAGCATTACGTTTTATTCCAAAAGAAAGTCTCGAAGAGGAAGGATACGGAGAATTTACCAAGCTGTTTGTTGCAAAATAAAGAGGATGTCCCAAAAGCTAAGCTTTGGGACACCCTCTATTTTTTAATTATTAGCAAATTTCTTGAGCGTGTCTTTTGTTAACGACATTTTGAGGTCCTGCTTTTTAGGAACTTATTCCCTTTTGTTTTGTGGTAGAAGTCATTCCTCCTGAAAGGGCAAACTTCATTGCATCTTCCGGTTTCACATCAATTACCTCTACATGCTCCTTCGGGACTAAAAATGTGAACCCGGCTACTTGAAAGGTTTGCGGGATATAAACGGCCACATAGTTTTTTAGCGGGCTGTAAAAATCCTCTAATTGTTCAGAAGTAATAAAACCGATGCTACGCATTTCGGTTCCTGGAATAACTACCAAGGCCACCTTTGAAAAGGATTTTTTATCACCAAGAAAAGATTGAACTGTATCCTTAATGACAGAATAGATGGTTTTAACAACAGGGATTTTATCAAGAAGAGTGTCAATCAGCTTGATGATTTTCCCAGTAATAAACTTAGTCGATAGCCAACCTAAAAGTGTAATTAAAATGACGGTCGTTAGAATACCGATGCCTGGGATGTAATCTTCCTGTAAATAAGGCTTCAGTGTATTTCCAAGCAATCCGTCCAAAAAAAGAAAGGTTTTATATATTACATAGCCAACAAGAAGAATCGGGACAATCGTCAATATCCCATTAATAAAATTTTTCACTAGTGATTTCATTCGTTCACCTACAATTTTCATGATTGTATTTTATCATATAGGCGAATGCACATGCAGGTCAAGTATCTAGTACATATAGTACCAGTGAAAAGAAACAACTCACAAGGAGTGAATATGTATGCATTACGGATATGAGGGCGGCTGCGGTTACCCAGCTTACCCAGCTTACCCGGCTTACCCTGTAGCAGGTTGCGGCGTCGGTGCTGGATTTAGTGGATTCGCGTTAATCGTTGTCTTGTTTATTTTACTGATCATTATCGGAGCAAGCTGGGGCTATTAAAGCAGAAATATTGGACTGACACATCCTGTGTCAGTCTTTTTCCTGTTTATAAAGTATTTCGTTAATCTTCCGACAATGATATTAAACACGAACGTTATTGAATTAAACATTATTTATAGTTCGTATTTACTGTTGACTTGATAAAAATAGTCTGATATATTTACCACTGTTGAGTAAAATGACTGTGGAGGTAATTGGACAATGGATACGAGATATGATGTGATTGTAGTGGGTGCTGGACCTGCAGGTATTTTTGCTTGCTATGAACTTACACTAAAAATGCCGAACGCAAAGGTTTTATTAGTTGATAAAGGACATGATATTTACCTACGACATTGCCCAATTTTACAAAAAAAAATAGAGAAATGCCCGCCCGCAGCTGGGAAAAAAGATTTTTCGGGATGTTTGCCTGCTTGCTCGATTACAAGTGGCTTCGGTGGCGCTGGTGCTTATTCGGATGGAAAGTTTAATATTACTAGTGAATTTGGTGGCTGGATGACGGACTATCTTTCAGATTCTCAGGTGGTCGAATTAATTCGCTATGTTGATGACATAAATTTACAACACGGGGCAACTGAAAATATAACGGATCCTTTAACAGATAAAGTTAAGGACATTGAACATCGTGGTTATGCGGCTGGGTTGAAGCTTTTGCGTGCTCAAGTTCGCCATCTTGGAACGGAACAAAATCTTGAAATAATGAAAAGTATTTATGAATTTTTAAAACCAAAAATTGTGATGTTATATAAAACTGAAGTTGAGGATTTAATTACGGAAAGAACACCTGATGGTCACACTGTAAAAGGAATTAAGTTAAAAGGGGACCAAAACATTTTTGCGGATAAGGTGATCATCACACCAGGACGTGATGGATCAAAATGGCTAACTAAGTTATTAAAATCACGACGTCTTAAAATGATTAGTAACCAAGTTGATATTGGCGTGCGTGTTGAAACATCTAATATTGTCATGCAGGAAATAAATGAGCATTTATACGAAGGAAAATTTATCTTTAACACTTCTGTCGGAACAAGAGTCCGAACATTTTGCAGTAACCCTAATGGTCATGTAGTCGTCGAGAATCATTCAGGAATTATGCTTGCGAACGGTCATGCCTATAAGGATCCAAAGCTTGGTAGTCAGAATACAAACTTTGCCTTACTCGTTTCGCACACCTTTTCAGAACCATTTGATAAGCCAAATGAATATGCAAATGAAATTTCACGTTTAGCTAACAGCCTTTCGAATGGCGGCTTAATTGTTCAAACCTATGGGGATATTTTAAAAGGAAGAAGATCAACGGCAAAAAGGATTAAGGAAGGGTTCCTCGAGCCGAGTTTAAAAGAAGCCGTCCCAGGAGACCTTGGATTGGTTCTTCCATATAATACATTAAAAAGCTTAATTGAGATGACTGAGGCTTTGAATCAAGTAACGCCTGGTCTAGCATCAGAACATACCTTGTTCTACGGTGTGGAAGCAAAATTCTATTCTGCAAGACCAATACTAAACGACCGATTTGAAACGGAAATCAGTGGTCTTTATGTCGGTGGAGATGGGGCAGGCATTACTCGCGGACTTGCCCAGGCAAGCGCCTGTGGGGTTTGGATTGCAAGGGATATTATTAAAAAAGCTCCAGTAGAACGTAATCATGAAACTGTTATGGCATAAGCCTGCCAATTTATAGGGTACCAGTATGGGTGCCAAACAATAGGAATAAAGGAATGACGTGGTATTTAGTACACGTTATTTTTTTGTTTTACAAAGGTGTAATCGTTTTTAATGTGGTGGATAGCCTTTTTGTCCTCAATAGCTTTATTTGGACAGGATTTGGGTGAAAAGAGATTTTACAGCCGGTACCGTCACTACCAATTCACACAACCAATTAAAAATCAAACGCAATTTTATTTATGAAATCGCATGTGCTTTTTTTTGGTTGCAACTCTAAAGTTAACCCTTTACATATTTTTGCGGTTTTAAACAATACTTTTCAAGGATCAGCTGAAATTAGTAAGAGGATATTCTTTACGAATACCCCCGCCCATTAATCAGTTAACCGATTGTTACTTTCTCCTTTGGATAGTTGAACTTATCTTTACTACTTTTTCCTCTTAAGATAAGTAAACAAGTAACAATACCAACTCTTCCGACAAACATGAGGATAATGATTAGGATTTGCCCAAAGGTTGTTAGCCTTGGTGTTAAGCCCATCGATAATCCATTTGTTCCAAAAGCAGAAGCAACTTCAAAAATAATCTCCATGACTGAACCTGTTTCTGTAATCGATAAAATTAAAATAGAAGTTAAACAAAGAAATCCAGCTGTTGTGATTACGATAAATGATTTTAACACGTCTTCTTTAAGCAGCTCTCGTCTAAATATTTTTATAGAACTCTTACCTTGAGCATAAAATAAAATCGCTAAAAGGACGATGGCTAACGTGGTTGTCCGTATGCCTCCACTTGCACTGCTGGGTGACCCACCAATGAACATTAATATGGACATGAAAAGTTGGTTGCTCGGAGTAAGGTCATTGATATCCATTGTTGCTAAGCCTGCACTTTTTGTTGTCACAGAATTAAAGAGCGAGTAGAAAAAGGAATCAAAACCATTTTTTTTAGCAAAAAAGTTATCGCTATCAAAGAGATAAATAACAAACCCTCCGACGATTGTCAGGAAGACAAACGTTACTGTTGTTAATTTTGTAAACAATGTGAAATGGAATTTTTTCTTATTCTTTACACTTAATAAGAATTCATAAATCTCTACCATGACTGGAAAGCCAATTGCCCCAACAATCATTAAGATAATAATTACAGTTTGAACAAAGTAGTCACTACTATAAGGACTAAGTGACGCATCGGTAATATCAAAGCCTGCATTTGTTGTCGCACTAATCGATGCAAAAAATCCATGTTTAAAGGCTGTTAATGGTGTTGCAAAATAATTCAAAAAGTGAATTCCTAAGATAATTCCACCGATAATTTCAAATGAAATAAAGATAATGAAAATCCGTTTTGCTAGCTGGACCAAACCAGCTAGGTTGGACTGATTTTGATCAATCATAATCAGTTGTCTTTCTTTTAAGCCCACTTTTTTACCCAGCATAATCCAAAGGAATGTACTTAAAGACATGACGCCTAATCCACCCAATTGTAGAATTAATGCTAAAAGAAATATTCCCGTGTTATTAAATGTATCTTTTATTGAGATTACACTTAATCCAGTTACGCTAATGGCACTAGCAGAGGTAAATAAGGCATCAATTACACTTAACGAAACGCCTTTTTGATGGGCAAAAGGAAGTTTTAATAAAAGGGTTGATATGATTAAGGCAGTTAAATAGAAAATCACGATGAGTTGAATCGTCGATATTTGTCTTGATTTTAATTGCATTTTTTTAATTGAGTTCATATGTTCCATTCCTTCTGTAAATCTATCAGTAATTCTATATCAATCAAGGCGAAAAGTAAAAGACATACTTTACTCGAACTTTTTCAAAAATTTTTAGTCATATCTCTTACAAATTAGATGATAGAATGAAATCTCCCTTCATACAATGAAGTAAGTGCGCTTACTTATTTTATTTTGATAAAGAAAGTGGTGGCCTTGTGGAAAAATCCTTTCTAATTAAACCCATGCTCGATGAAAACTACCCAGTCATTGATTATGGCAAAGGAGTTTATTTATTTGATATAGAAGGGAAAAAATATCTGGATGCTTCCTCTGGTGCGGTGACAGCAAATATTGGCCATGGTGTAGCCGAAATTATTGAAGCAATAAAGGAACAAGCTAAAAAGGTTTCGTTTGTTTATCGCTCCCAATTTACAAGTGAAGCAGCTGAAAAGCTTGCTGAAAAAATTGCCCAATTGACACCAGGAGACCTGAACTGGTGTTTCTTTGTCAACAGTGGCTCTGAAGCAACAGAAACGACAATGAAAATGGCGATTCAATACTGGCAGGAAAAAGGAATTAAAACCAAACTGAAGGTACTTTCGAGATGGGTCAGCTATCATGGAATTACCTTGGGTGCGCTTTCGATGTCTGGCCATACAGGTAGGAGAGCAAGGTTTGTGCCACTTTTAGAGGATTTCCCAGTAATCAACCCGCCATACTGTTACCGTTGTCCATACAATCTTGAAGCACCTTCGTGCGGCTATTTGTGTGCCATAGAGTTGGAAAGCGCCATTAAGCGGATCGGTGCGGAGCATATTGCGGCTTTTATCGCAGAACCAGTGATTGGGGCAGCGGGAGGAGCGATTGCACCACCCGCGGATTATTTTAAAATCATCAAAAAAATCTGTGAAGACAATGACATACTCTTTATTGCTGATGAAGTTATGTCGGGAGCTGGCCGGACGGGCACGATGCTTGCTTGTGAGCAATGGGGAGTTATCCCTGACATAGTCGCCTTAGGAAAAGGGATGGGCGCTGGCTATACACCCATCGCAGCGGCTGTTGCCAGTGATATGGTGATGGCTCCAATTTTGGCTGGATCAAGGTCAGTGATGAGTGGACATACGTTAAGTGCCAACCCACAATCATGTGCAGTCTCCTTATCAGTTCTCGAATATTTACAAAAAAATGAGATTATGAAACAAGTAGAGTCTAAAGGAATGTACCTGAAAAAACAGCTCGAGAAACTCGAGAGTAGATTCCCTTTTATTGGGGATGTGCGTGGCAAAGGATTGTTACTCGGAATAGAATTTGTCGAAAACAAAAACTCCAAAAATCCCTTTCCTCGAAATGCTTTGATTACTCAAAAAATAGTGAAGCTTGCCAAGGAAAATGGCCTCATTGTCTACCCCGCTGGAGCTGGAATTGACGGTGTGAACGGGG
Organism: Bacillus sp. (in: firmicutes); assembly: GCA_023512145.1. Classification (GTDB taxonomy): domain Bacteria; phylum Bacillota; class Bacilli; order Bacillales; family Cytobacillaceae; genus Neobacillus. The sequence continues at coordinate 10,838 of JAIMAD010000083.1, forward strand.
ACTCAATCCTAATATCACCTCCACTAACAATCACAAAAAGTGAGATTAAGAAACTAGTCTATCTATTAACAGAAACATTTGTTGCCTTTTCAATTCAAATGAATGCTGGAAAGGTTAATGACGTCTAAATGGAAATACATTTAGGGAAATTATCCATTAGCTCCTGTTATGGAATGTTAATGCAACAATCCTCTACGTTATTCCTTAACATCTGCAGCCCTTGTCAATCTTATTATCACCGATTTAGCTGTTTTCAAAGGTACTGTTGGCTGAATTGTTTGCACCCTACTATATAGAAGCGGTTATTAATAAAACGGGGTGTCAATTTAGCATAGGTGAACATGTTCGAACTATTCCATATTAAGCTAAAACAGCCGAAAGGAGTGGATCATTTGGAGAAAAATGCAATCCGTATTAAACAGTGGCTTAAGGAGAACAGGGCTAGAGGGGCAAGACTCTTACAAATACTAGTACGAGAAAATAGCACAAGAGGAAACGAAAGCAGTACACAGGCAATTATTATTGAAAAATGCCGTCAACTCGGCCTAATCCTTGATATTTGGGAAATCGGCAACGATGAACTAAAAAACCACCCGGCCTTTTTTTGTGACCGCCAAAACTTTGAAGGGAATTCAAACTTGGTAGCAGTGTTAAAAGGCTCAGGCGGCGGTAAATCGATGATATTAAATGGTCATATTGATGTGGTTCCCTGTGGAGATAAATTGAGCTGGGAACAAGACCCCTTTAGTGGGATGATTGAGTGTGGCAAGCTTTATGGGAGGGGGGCAACGGATATGAAGGGTGGTAACGTTGCTTTGATTATGGCTATCGAGTCGATACTTGCCAATGGTATAAAGCTTAAAGGGGATGTTATATTTCAAAGTGTGATTGAAGAAGAAAGTGGTGGGGCTGGTACACTTGCTGCAGTTTTAAGAGGGTACCATGCAGATGGTGCCATTATTCCTGAACCAACAAATATGAAAATATTTCCAAAACAGCAGGGATCTATGTGGTTTCGAATCACAGTTAAAGGTAGGGCGGCACATGGCGGGACAAGATACGAAGGTGTAAGTGCAATCGAGAAATCACTGATTGTCATTCGCAGCTTACACCAATTAGAAATAGATAGAAATGCGAAAGTGTCAGATCCGCTCTTTAAAAAAATCCCCATTCCCATTCCCATTAATATCGGCAAGATGACTAGTGGGGAATGGCCATCTTCAGTGCCTGACACCGCAATCATTGAGGGGAGAATGGGGGTAGCACCAGAAGAGACGATGCAGTCTGCACAGCTAGAAATGGAGAAAGTTTTGCATGAATTGAGCGTACAGGATGACTGGTTGCGAGAAAATCCTCTCAAGATTGACTGGTTTGGCGGTAGGTGGTTGCCAGGTAATCTTGAAAGTGATCATCCGCTGCTAACTATTCTTACAAAGAGTTTTAGTGAGGTTATGGGTAATACCCCTGTCATTGAAGCAAGCCCATGGGGCACCGATGGGGGTATTCTTTCTACGGTCGGAAATACGCCCGTTGTTATTTTTGGACCAGGTATAACCGAAACAGCACATGATGTGAACGAGTATATCATCCTTGAAGATATGTTTATAGCCAGCGAGATTATTGCCCTTACACTGCTGGAATGGTGTGGTGTAACAGTGTAACGAAAGAATCTCCTTAGCTTAGTTCCGAATAAGGGACTCAAAGGGTTTCTCCCTTAATACCTTGAATCATACAAAGTTGTCGAAAACAGCCAATTTTGATGAGATATTTTAAAAGTGTTATTAAACTTAGTTGTCAAAATAATTAAGTAATTTTTCCAATTACGATTAAGAGATTGGTATAATGGAATTATCAGGTGCAAGAATGGAGGTTTTCGGATGAAACAGCCACTTTGGATTGGCGGTGAGTACCATTC
>JAIMAD010000084.1 GCA_023512145.1 Bacillus sp. (in: firmicutes)
GGACAGGACATAGCCATCTGTGTCGACTAAAAGAGCCATCATGCCAGATTCTTTCATAGCCATGTTCACCCTCGACAAATGGGGTGATGTCATTTCCAAAAGTAATGAATGTTTTTCCTTTTGGACCAGGAGCTGTTCGTTTGTTAAAATATGCTGACCTTTATTTAAGTAAGGGTTCACCTCTTCTTTTTTACAGCGGTGCCAGGATTCTATGATTCGTTTGTTCAAACGTCCAGGATCAAGTACTCCCTCTTTTACAAACCTTTTCCATGTATCTAAATAAAAAGTAGCAGTGATCATTAAATCCCCCCTCTAATCATTTGTTTATAGACTGCCAAATTGATTTGAGATAGACTTCTGGGTGATTTCACTTGGGAAAATTATGATTATAGGTATTCATGAAGTTACTTCCGAGGTTTAGGTCCAATTACAAGTATAGTAGATTTTGTATACGCTTACAATGGTTAATAGATAATTGCCTAGAAAATTCAAAAAATAATCTCCGCGTAATTAATTACACGAAGATCAATTAACATTATTAATGTTCATGATTCATTTCTATCAATTCACTCTTACCGTTAGAAGTGAACAGCATGACCCGATGCACTAAGTAATGCTTCATGAATAGCTTCCGATACTGTCGGATGGGCAGCCATTAAATCTTTCAGTATGTCTGTAGTCAATTCCGCATGCAGCATGATAGTTCCCTGGCCAATTAATTCTGTCGCATGTGGTCCGACAATTGAGATTCCGAGAATTTCACCAAATTCTGGTTCTATTATCACTTTTACTTTTCCTACTCGCTCGTTTGCTATGAGGGCTTTTCCATTCGCTGAAAACGGGAATTCCCCGACCCTTATTTCTCCATATTGAACCCTTGCCTGTTTTTCTGTTAAACCTACGCTGGCAATCTCTGGGGAAGTATAAATACAGCGAGGAACAGCGTGGTAATTTACTTGTGCCTTAAACCCACTGGCACCCAGCGCAGCGACTGTTCCTTCATGAAAGGCAACATGGGCCAGCTGGATGCCACCAATTACATCTCCGCACGCATAGACATTAGCTATACTTGTTTCCATTTGCTCATTTACATGAATTCCTTGCTGGGAGAAATCAATACCGATATTTTCCAACCCTAACCCTTGCACTCGTGGCCTTCTTCCAATGGAAACTAGTACATAGTCAGCTTGAACTTCATGGATGACCCCATTACTTTCCAAAATCACTTTCTTTTGATGAGCATATAATTCCTTAACTGTAGTGGAAAGAAGAACCTTAACACCATCTTTTTTCAAATGCTTATGTAGGATAGAGGCGATATCTTCGTCCTCCCCCGGAAGCAGTTGGTCACACAACTCAACTAGGATAACTTTTGTCCCCAGCCTACTAAAAATACTAGCAAACTCACAGCCTATCACACCACCACCAATTATTAACAGGGAGGATGGGAGAGAAGAAAGTGACATTGCCTGGCTACTCTCAATGACCCACTCGGTAAAGGGAGCAAATGGCAATGAAACGGGTCCTGAACCTGAAGCAATGATTACTTTGTCGGTAGTAAGTTCTTCAACCCTGTCTTCCATCTCAATCCGTAGACTCTGACTCGTTAGGAAAGAGGCTGATCCATTTATCACGTTGATTTTATTCTTTTCCATTAAAAAATGAATCCCCTGTACCAGTGATAAAACAACACTCTTCTTTCTCTGCAAGACTGCATTCCAGTCGATTACAATTTGATCGGTGGGCAAAAGAATGCCGAACTTGTTCGCCTGTTTAACAAGACTATATACCCCTGCACTTTCTAACAGTGACTTTGTCGGCATACAGCCTTCATTTAAGCAGGTACCCCCCAATGGTCCCATATCAATTATCGTTACGTCCTGACCTTTCTGAGCAGCTGTAATTGCAGCCACATACCCTGCAGGTCCACCGCCTATAATGGCTATTGATGCCAAAAATCTCACTTCTTTCTATACAATCATGGTAATAGGCTCTTCTAAATACTGCTTCACCATCTTTAAAAATACTGCAGCCGGTGCTCCATCGATAATACGATGATCAAAAGTCAGACTGAGCGGCAGCATACTTCTTCTTTGAACAATGTCACCAATATAAACTGGCATATCAGTGATTGCACCAACACCAAGAATACCTGCTTCTGGTGGATTTAAGATTGGTGTAAAATGTTCAATGCCGTATGCACCAAGATTACTTATCGTAAAAGTGGATCCCTGCATTTCTTCATTTGAAAGCTGACCCAACCGTGCCCGCTCAGCAAGTGCTTTACTATTTTTAGAGAGTTCAACTAACGTGTATGTCTGTGCATTGCGGATTACTGGAACAACTAACCCTTTCTCGAGAGCGACTGCCATGCCAAGGTGAACAGGCGTAAACATATGAATTTTGTCGTCAATATAGGCACTATTCATTTGCGGATGCTGTTTTAGCGATAACACAACGGCAAGAGCAATAAAATCCGTCACGGTCAGTTTGTTCTGATAACGATTTTGTATCGTTTCAACTGTTTGCTTTTGTAAGGCAATCAGGTCTGTAACATCTACTTTCATATTCATTGTCAGCTGGGCACTATTTAAAAGACTGGTATGCATCCGTCTGCCAATTACTTTACGGATTCCGCTTACTGGTACCTGTTTTGACTCTTGCGGTTGCACTTGAGGTACAACCTTTTTCTGCTTTACTTCAGGCTGGGTATCAAGCTCGCGTGTTTCCTTCATTGCTTCTTGGATATCTTCCTTCGTAATTCTTCCTCCAGGTCCTGTACCTTGAATATTCTCAATATCTAGTTTGGCAGCATCAGCCATTTTCCGGGCAACAGGAGAAATTTTCACTCGTCCCAGTGAGGTTTTGGTTGGCATAATTGGCTCATTTTGTATTATAATAACTTCTTCTGCATCCTTGTTAAGCTTTTTGAAGTCTCCAAAAACATCACTCGCACCAATCTCTTCACCTGGATTTCCAATATAGCAGATGACAGTACCTGGAGGGACACCTTCCCCCTCTGGCACAGCAATCTTTAAGACCATACCTTCTTCAGGTGATTCAACATCTATTTCAATTTTTTCTGAATTAACACTGGCAATCGGTTCACCCTTCCCTACCATATCACCGACTTCCTTATTCCAAATCGAAACAGTCCCTTCCTTCATTGCCATTCCTAATTTTGGCATGACTACTTCTACGGCCATGTATATCTCTCCTTCCGGCTCTCTTCCCTACACTCCAAGAGGTGCTGTTTCACCTAATAACTCTAATACCACTTTAATAACCTTCTCTGGTGTTGGCAGATAAATATCCTCCAAAACAGGGGAAAATGGTACCGGTGTATGTGGTGCGGTAATACGTTTAATTGGTGCATCAAGCGTATCGAATCCTTTGTCAGCAACAAGTGCAGCGATATCAGTAGCGATACTGCACCTTGGATTTGCCTCATCAATAACGACAAGACGATTTGTTTTTGCAACAGACTTAAGTATGGTTTCTTCATCCAATGGCGATAAACTTCGTGGATCAACTACTTCTACTTCGATCCCTTTTGTAGCAAGCTGTTCGGCAGCTTGTAAGGCGGTATGAACTTGTTTACCGATTGCAACAATGGTTAAGTCAATTCCTTCTCGTTTGATATCCGCTTTCCCTAACGGAATGGTATAGTATCCTTCTGGCACATCACCGACCATGTTGTAAAGTGTCTTGTCCTCAAAGAATACGACAGGATCATTATCTTCAATAGCGGCTAGCAATAATCCTTTTGCTTCATAGGGTGTGGACGGCACAACCACTTTCAATCCAGGAATAGCAGTAAATAAGGCATATAGGCTTTGTGAGTGCTGGGCTGCTGCTCTAAATCCTGCGCCATGCATTGTCCGAATTGTGATAGGTACCTGTGCTTTTCCCCCGAACATATAACGGAACTTGGCCCCTTGATTGAGCACTTCATCTAGACAGCTACCAATAAAATCATTAAACATTAACTCGGCAATTGGCCTTAAACCAGTTGAGGCAGCAGCCATAGCAGCCCCCATATAGCCTGCTTCGGTTATTGGCGTATCTAAAATACGTTCCCGGCCAAATTCCTGTACCAATCCTTTGGTGACACCCAGTACACCACCCCAGGCATCTTCATTCTGTAAGTGATCAACTTCAGCCCCGCCGGCTACATCCTCGCCCATTAAAATAACGTTTTCATCTTTTCTCATCGCAAGCCTCATTGCTTCATTAATAGCGGCAGACATACTTATTATTCTTGTCATGATTTGTTCCTCCTTCTATTTAGCTAATCAGAATAAATTTCCCTTAAGTTCTGAACTTAAGTAAGCAACTTTTTCCCCTTAAAGAACTTCAAAGGGTCCCCCAAGCTTCCTTTTATTTAATAGGAAACATATACGTCAGTAAGTAATTCGGATGCATCGGGATATGGACTTTCTTCACTAAACTTTACGGCCTGATCCACTGCTTTATCTACTGATTCTTCTAGAAAAACTAATTTTTCTTCAGACAGAAGTTGCTCATTCACCAAATATTGTCTAAAACGAATTATTGCATCATTCTCAAGCTTATGTTCTGCCTTTTCTTGATCCGTTTTATACTTTTGGGCATCTCCTTCAAAGTGGCCATAATTTCGGTAGGTTACACATTCAATTAGGCTTGGTCCTTCTCCCCTGCGTGCTCTTTGGACAGCTTCTTCCGTTGCTTGGTAGACAGCTAATACATCTTTTCCATCAACCTTAATTCCAGGGATATTATAAGCAATTGCACGATCTACAATAGACTTACAGCTTGATGCGTAGGTAAATGGCGTAGCCTCGGCATAGCCATTATTTTCTGCAACGAAAACAACAGGAAGCTTCCATATTGCTGCAAGGTTAATCCCTTCATGGAAAGTTCCATGGTTTTGAGCACCATCTCCAAAGAAGCAAACGCTCACATTATTAGTCTTTTTATACTTAGCCGTTAATGCTGCACCTGCCGCTAATGGAAAACCACCACCAACTATTCCATTTGCACCAAGCATTCCTTTATCAAAGTCGGCAATATGCATCTAACCGCCTTTTCCTTTACACAATCCTGTTACTTTCCCATATATTTCGGCCATCATTCCATTTAAATCACAGCCCTTTGCAATACAATGACCATGGCCGCGATGTGTGCTTGTAATGCTGTCTTTATCATTCAAATGGGCACACACGCCAACAGCAACAGCTTCTTCCCCTGCATATAAATGAACAAAACCTGGTAAGACCCCCGTTGAAAATAAATCATGAACCCGATCCTCAAACTTACGGATTTCTAGCATTTTTTTGTACATCCACTGTGCTTTTTCCTGTGTTAAAGCAACCACATTGCCCTCTAACGTCGTTTTCATCATTCCAGCCTCCCAATCAAAATTTTTCATCACTTTTTATTAATGCAAGTAATGTGCCAACATTAACCTGAGCTTGCAAGCGAAAATTACAGCAAATTTCCCCGAAAAGCTTCCATCAGTTCAACTTTCAGCATGAAAAAGAGGTGATTATCAGCGCTACAGCAGCATAATATTAGGGTTGTGAACAAAACAAGCCAAACCTATCGCTTAGATTTAACACGACATTTTTTTTAAAACGACATACGTTCTCTAAATAAAGGTAATCTCATTTCTCCCCTTCACCAAAAAACGAGACAAAACCGGACGATTGTCCTTGTTTTGTCTCGTTTTGAACATGTTTGTTTCTCCATAATGAAGTTATTACAATTGTTCTTTAATATTGTACTTTTTGACGATACTTTCGATTTTAAAGCCCGTACTTACATCCCCTTTTACTTTTACCTTTCCTGTCAATAATGCCATGGTGCCACCTAGTTTTCCTAATAATGACTTTTTGAAATTATCAAATGACAATTGCATCGTGAGGCCTGGAGTTGTTTCTACTCCTTCCTTGATTGTCAATTTTCCATCATGAAAGTAATGTTGGTAAGTTCCTTCTGCTCCACCGTGGATATCATATTGCACAATAGCTTCAAAACCTTGAATGGGACCAGGATTTTCATTAAATATTTCTTCAATTCTTGTCATTAATTCAGGTAAAGAATATGCTTCGATTGATTTCGTCATACATTATCCTCCTAAAAATGCCAAAATACTTCCTATTCCTATGATACTATATGAATCATAGTCATACAGTGAATACTTTTTGAACACTATGACTTTTCCCTCTAATTCAATAAGGATATTTGCTATTGAACGAATTATTAGTCCAGAAAAATAGCAGCCATTTATATGGCTACTATTTGGGAGAATTATATTTAATGGATGTTTTTAGCTTGTGGAAGCAATTGTTTCCATTCTTCATAGGAAATAATTGTTTCCCAGTGGCCTGTTATTTTTGCAATACCAATAAGGACAAAAAATAGAACGAAGAAGGCAACAGGAACGAACCATTTACTAACGCCTCTGTTGGCAACGGTCATACTCAAGGTATCCTTGACAGGGCATGCTTCAACACAAGACATGCAGGCTGTACAATTTGGTGTGTTGACAGCTTCTAACTTATGAACTTTGACTCTTTGCGGACAAACCTTTGTACACATTTCGCAGTTTGTACAGGTTTCTTCATTCCTTTGGATCCTTGTAATTCGAAAGATGCTACCAAGACCGATTAATGCACCGTATGGGCAAAGAAAACGGCACCAAAAGTTTCTGTAAAATAAGGTCAGAATGAAAACAATGATAATTACCTTCAACGTAATACCGCCAAGGTTTGTGAATAACAGTAGCATCTTTACATCTGAGATCTTATTATATGGCTCATTCAGGAAGTTTTTGGCGGTAAAGATGTCCATTTGAAGAACCATAAACAGAAAGATTATCAACAATACATATTTTATTGTCGTTAATACCCATGCCAGCCATTGCGGTACCTCAAAATTCCTTTTAAAAATCTTTCTGCCAAGCCATGATATCATTTCATTACCTGTGCCCACAGGACAAATCCAGCTACAAAATGATTTACGAAGAATAAATCCTGTGCCAACGAAAATTGCCAATAAGACAAGTCCGGCGGGATGAATCAAATCAAAATCCCCGCTTGTTAGCCAAATCTTCAAGGCTACCAAGCCGCTAAGTGGCAGAAATCCTTCTACCGCAGCAGGTCGTTCAACAAATGGCATTTCTCCAAGCGTGTCAAAATGCATATAAAATTGGTAAAAACGCAGGCCTATATATAATGAAAACAGAAGAAACAAGGCCTGAACAACATATCTGGTGATTTGAACCGGCCTACGTTTCAACTGTTTAACATACCAGTTTTTTGACTTCATCACGATTCCTCCATTCCTTTATCTTCACTATAAGGGAATAGAAAAATAATGGGATGTGATAAAAGTCATTGTAAATATTCATTTCATAAAGATTTCACATTACTATCTTAATATTGTCAAACATTTGTTGTTATTCCTTACTTTTCAACTGCAAATACGATGTTATTTTGTTTCCGTGCTTCTTCTGTTATCCTAAGGACAATTTCACTCCAATTTTTCAACTGTTGATACTCTTGGACATTTCGCGTTTCAATAATCTTCGCGATATTTATACATTCATAGACCATATTTTCTTCTTCCAGTTCAACACTCAAAATTTGGCTTTCTACTGAACGATTATCAACAAATTTGATTTCTGAAAGCGGCGCGGCATCTTTAAGGACAAAGGTTCCTTTTTCCCCATGTATTTCACATAAAAGATTCGAATAAGAAATTTTCGAACAAAGAATGGTACAAACAAAGTCCTCATACTGCAATACTAATGTCCCACTCCCATCGACACCACTCTGTAATACCACAGGGTGATAGGTTACCTGTTTGGGTTCACCAAACAACCCGACAGCTAAATAAAGCGGATAGACACCTAAATCGACGAGCGCACCACCGGAGTATTGGGCAGAGAAAATGTTCGGTTCTTCCCCTTGTAAAAACAAATCGTAACGTGAGGAATATTTCATGTACGGAAGTACCGTGCTACGAAGCTTACCTGCCCTCGGTAGCACCTCCTTTAATATCTTGAAATTTGGCGTATGGATATTGCGAATGGCTTCAAATAAATACACACCATTCTCCTCAGCCGTTTGGTAAGCCTCTGCTAATTCTGCACTAGTAGAAAAAATTGGTTTTTCACAAATGACATGCTTTTTATTTTTCAAAAATTGCAACGCTTGTTCAAAATGGACCGAGTTCGGCGATGCAATATAGACAACCTGTATTTCCATACTTTTCGCCATCTCGTCTATGTCCGTATAAAAATTTGGAGAGTTATATGTCGCTGCTAGCTGTTTGGCTTTATCTTCTGTTCTAGAATACACCCCTACCAATTGCAGTTGTTCGCTGAGACGCGCTGCCTGAATAAAGGATTCAGTAATCCATCCGGTTCCAACTGTTGCAAAGTTAATCATCGTTATTCCCCTTCCAAAATGTATCTTCAACATACTATTTTAAACCTTTTCTAGCTCACTTCCAAATTCTAAACTTCACACAAAATTAACAAAATATTTCCCTACAAACTGTGTTTTACACATGAATAGTTGGGAACAATGGAAAAATATCAGTATTTATGGTATTTATAATGTAGGAGAAAGATGAAAGAGGTTGAAAAAGGTGGACAATCACACATCAAATTTTATTAAAGATATTATGATAAAAGACTTGGAATCCGGAAAACACGAAGGAATCGTGACTCGATTCCCACCAGAGCCAAATGGTTATTTACATATTGGCCATGCAAAATCAATTTTAATTAACTTTGGTTTAGCATCTGAATTTAACGGAAAAACAAATTTACGCTTCGATGACACGAATCCGTTAAAGGAAGATATTGAGTATGTAAACTCAATTAAAGAAGATGTAAAATGGCTTGGATACGCTTGGGAAAACTTATTTTTCGCATCAGATTATTTTGAGAGAATGTTTAATCGAGCGATCCTTTTAATCAAAAAAGATCTGGCATATGTTGACGACCTGTCAGCAGATGAAATTCGTGCCTACCGTGGTACGCTTACAGAGCCAGGGAAGAATAGTCCCTACCGTGGCCGCTCAATTGAGGAAAACCTTGAATTATTTGAAAAAATGCGTAACGGTGCTTATGCTAATGGGGAAAAGGTCTTACGGGCAAAAATTGACATGTCTTCAGCAAATATTAATTTACGTGACCCTGTTATTTATCGAATTTCTCACACATCACACCATAATACGGGAGATAAATGGTGCATTTATCCAATGTATGCATTTGCTCACCCACTTGAAGACGCAATTGAAGGCGTCACCCATTCAATTTGTACGATTGAATTCGAGGATCAACGCCCTCTTTATAATTGGGTTGTTGAACAATGTGAAATGGAGAGCACACCACAGCAAATCGAATTCGGCCGCTTAAATGTAACCAATACGGTGATGAGTAAACGAAAGCTTAAGCAGTTGGTCGAAGAAGGCTTGGTGGATGGCTGGGACGACCCGCGCATGCCGACCCTTTCAGGGATGAGGAGAAAAGGCTATACACCAGAATCCATTCGTGCTTTTGTAGGCGCAACCGGGGTATCGAAAGGATCTGGTGCGGTAGATGAGCAAATGCTTGAATATTTTGTCCGCGAAGATTTGAAATTAAAAACACCACGAACAATGGCTGTTGTCAATCCATTAAAGGTTGTCATCACGAATTATCCTGAAGGGCAGATTGAATTGCTTGATGCCGAAATCAATTCAGAAAATCCGGAAATGGGCATGCGGAAAATCCCCTTTTCTCGTGAAATCTACATCGAACAAGATGATTTCATGGAAGAGGCGCCAAAAAAATATTTCCGCTTGTTCCCTGGCAATGAGGTTCGCCTCAAGAACGCATATTTTATTAAATGTGAAGACTTCATCAAGGATGCAGACGGTAAAGTTGTTGAACTTCGTTGCACCTATGATCAAGAAACCAAAAGTGGCACGGGCTTTACCGGTCGAAAAGTAAAGGGAACAATTCATTGGGTAGAAGCAGCTCATGCCGTTCCAGCTGAATTTAACCTTTATGAACCACTCATCTTAGATAAAACGGAAGAAACTAGCAGTGAGGAGACATCATTCCTTGATAATGTAAATCCAAACTCCCTACAAGTATTCCAAGGTTTTGTTGAGCCAAACATGAAGGAAAGCAGACCACAAGATAAATTCCAATTCTTTAGACACGGTTATTTTAACGTGGATTCAAAACTTACGACTGTAGATAAGCTCGTCTTTAACCGTATTGTTTCGTTAAAAAGCTCGTTCAAAATATAAAGTGAAAAACCCAGGCATAAAAATACGCCTGGGTTTTTCACTTTATATACGTTTTATTTACTAATAAATACTAGTTATTTCTGTACCTTGGAAAGACAGTTACATTGATTTAGAAACTCCTTTCATTTTTATTTTTATTTCTGCTGTTATTAATATAATCAATGGAAATATCACTTGAAAGGGGAAGGCATAAAAAGGGTATATTTGCATTGCCCAATTTCTCATTTCAATAGTACTATCGTAAACGGCATATGAAAAATAAACCATTAATAGACCCATTTGGATTACGATTGACCGATAATTATTTATATTGAATAATTTCGCAACCCCTTGACAGGCCACCCATAAACATACACTTGATTTGAGAAATGCTCCACATATAAAGTTGAAAGCAACAGTTAATTCAATTCTTTGCAAAAAATCACCCACACTGATCCGACTTACTGCAACATGAGAAGGAAAATAAAGTTTGGAATTCAATTCTCCTAATATAAGGATATTTCTTGAGATTAATACAACGATTAAAAGTCCTGCTATTGCGGTTCCCTTCAAATACACCTTAAAAGGCGACATTTTTGGTTTTAATGAAAATAAAACAGCAATAAAAACCACTGATTCAGCAAAGGGAAATGAAAAAACTGAGAATCCTCCTTTAAACACTGGAAATAATCCGTTACCGAGTATCGGTTTAATAAAATTAATGGTAAATTGAGGAATAGCTAATAACTCAACTACTACTATAATTATTAAAAGAATAGGCAACAAAATTGTACTGATTCTTCCCATCACTTCAATCCCTGCACTGACTGCCACGATGCCAACTATTCCTAAACATAATAACGGAACAAATAGCGGAGTTTCTGTCATCGCGACTGTATTAATAAATGCTCCGAAATTACGAATAACCAAAGCTCCTAAGTGGAATGAATACCAAATGTAAATAATTATGAATATCTTTCCAATCACTTTTCCAAAAACCAATTCTAAAATATCATACAAACCCTTTTCAGGATATAACTTACATATCCTTGCATATACAAGGATTATAGGTATTGCTAAAACCATTCCTAGAATCGAGCTTATCCATGCGTCATTTTTTGCTCCTGCACCTACACCAAGAATAAACGAGCCGCCAACATAAAAAAGGATTAGTAAATATGTAGCTTCTTTATCTGTGATTTGTTCCTTCCGCATTTCAGACCCACTTTCCAAACATTGACTCGATAAATTCCTTAATTGGTCCTGCAGGGCTAGGTACATTCACTCCAATAGTAAAACATAAGGCGCATACAAATGAGCACATCCCTAATACCGCATTTACCCAAAAGTCTCTCCATAGATTTTGCTTGTAGAGTGGTACAAATTCATAAATGACTAATAATGAATATCCTAAGAAGATAAAGACAAACATGTTAATCTCCCATTTCAATTGGTTCTGCTAGCATAGCACTGCCTTTAATCTGAATTTTTGTTGTTACATTGACGCTCAGATTCTTAAACTGATCATGCCAGCCCCCTGCAATCTCATTCCAAACTCTTGGGTTTTCCTCCCGAATTTTTGCTCCAAACCCAAAAATATCAACCCCGTATTCAGTTTGAACATATTTAATGCAATTCTCCACACGTTTTTTCAATTCCTTCTCCGCACCTCGTTCCAACTTTAGTAAATTTTTTTCTTCTGTATAATGTTCATCCCCATCAATTTCATCAAGTGCAACTGTTGTATCTATTTTAATATTTATCTTAATATCATTCTTATTTATCATAGGTTCTAACTTTGTTTTATTCGCAAATATTTCTAGTGAAACAGGAGTTTTTATATCCTTTTTTGGTTCGTTAATAACAATCAGCCCACCTTTTATTTCATCTTTTATAAAAAGCATATCTTTGGTTTTTTCTCCATCTAAAAAGCCTATTAGCTTATCTTTCTTAAAAATGCCAGTTCCAATGATCCGAGGAAATTTTTGATGGTTTAATTCCTCTAATCTAATTACTGGTAAAGTGGCTACGATTCCCGACATTTCTAAGTCGTTTATAAAATTCCACATTTCTCTCATAGGAGCTTTGCTTATTGATTTCTGGTTTTCAAGCATTTCATCAAATTCAAAAGATAGGATGTTTTCAGTTATTCCCGTACTATTAAGTATTTCCTTTGCAGTTTTCTCCTTAGAAACAAGAATATTAATATCTCCTCTCGTTTCAGAGTCCCTATTGAACCAGTCAAGAATCCCTAAAACCCCCCCCTCAGCAACTTCCTTACTGATAATAACAACCTTTGTATGACTCCAATACAATCTTTTACCTGTCAAGGATATTTCGTTCCGAACAGCGTCAAAAATAGTTTTTCCCTTCATTGTTATTTGCTTTGCAGTTGTAATTCCCTCTTTCCCCATACCGATTTTAATAATTTCTACTGTGACAATGTATTGATCATTATCACCTTTATCG
>JAIMAD010000085.1 GCA_023512145.1 Bacillus sp. (in: firmicutes)
GGGCGGTATTGTTTTATAGAGACTACTTCTCCATCCGTTGTTATCGGGAGAATACAAACTCCTTTGGCAAAATCTATGTATGAAAAAGTCTTTTCCTCGCCATTTGGAAAAATGACCTGATCCATTGTAATCGCAAAGCGGTCCACGTTTTTCTTAATCGAGCTGTTAATGTTCCAAACCATTACCTTCACCTCTTTACTAATATATATACCATTTTAATTGACTGAAGTTGCCTCTTCAAAACAAAGCTGTTTGCTCGACATTTAGTTCGATTAAATGACCATCAGGGTCAGCACAGAATAGTTGTGCAAACCCACTTTTGCTATCGGGTTTTTCTACCATCTGAATGCCATTTTTTTTCAACCAATTTAGTGCATCATCGTAATTCTCCACTCTTAGTGCAAAGTGGCCTTCCCTGCTGCTCAAACTTTTGTCTTGGCGGATCGTTTGTGATGTAGGGAGAACGATTAGATGGAGTTGTTGCCCAGCTATTTCATACCAAGCACCAGGAAAATCAAAATTGGGACGTTGTATTTCTTTTAAACATAAGATATTTCCGTAAAAGTGTTTTGCTCGTTCTAAATCGGTAACCGTTAGACTAACGTGGTGGAGCCCTTTATAGTGTATCACCGAGTCATCCCCTTTCCTTACGTTCATTCGATAACTGAATACTAACACAAAAATGGGATTGGTTAGGTGTCTCAACAACCAGGGTCACAAAGGGATCACTAGAATTGTGAAATTTTGACCGCAAGCTTGAGATTACCATTTTAAGATCTGAACCCCATTTCGCTAAAATTGAAGCACAATAGGGGGTCATTGGCGACAACAATGGTAGGACTAGTTCAGACGGTATTCTATGTACCTTTTTTAGATGAACTTTAAGTTTAGGGCGTAGCCTATTCCTGAGCAGGAATTACTTGGTTTAAAAACTCTTTGCCAAAGTTATTCATGATAAATGTTTCTTCTTCCGAGTTACTCATAACGCCATAGGCTTTTCCGACTGTTCCACCTTTGTAAATCCAAAAGTAGTTATGGTCAATATCAATTTCTCTAAAATGACCACCCTTCCACTTAGCAAGAATGGCAAGCAAATCATCTTTACGTTCGAACTGGCTGTTCTGGACAATGTCATAAACTTGATTAATGGTATCAGGGATCATTGGGGTAGCTCCCCATTTTTCCTCCGCCTTTACTTTTTGGTGGGTCATGTTGTGCATCACATCAATAACTTCTAATTGAGAGCTACGTTCATCAATAGCAATTTCATATTGAACGCCGCCAATTTTGGCTGTCTGTTGCTTGTCAATTTCTTCCCTCTTTTTAGTTTCAGCATCTTCCTTCGCTTGAACAGGATCTACTACTGGTATTGTTTCTATTTCTTGGCTTTTTTCATATTGAGCGGCGTTGTCCATTACTTTATATACGCCAACTGTTCCACCTGTTAAAACTACCAAAACACTAGTGATTATCACTAATCTCTTTTTCAATTCAATATCCCCTTATGTGTTCTTTTTTGGATAATATTAATTCACTGTGTTAAAGGAAAGGGTTGATCTAATCGTTAAGTACATATAGGTAGCGAGTTTTCCATATCTTATGTGAATCTATATGTACATTTATAGGGTACTTGGATATTTATGTTAAAATAGAAAAGAGATTGTGAAGGTTTAAACTAACGACGCAGAATAGTTAAATAAGAAACTCAGCAAATAAAGGGATACCGATGAAACATCTACACCTTAAGTATAAAATATACGTTTATAATATAATAGCCTTAAATAAAGGTGGTGGTATTATTTGTGCATATGAAAAGATGTAGCAATTTATTAAAGTATTGCTGACGTTAATCGATTAAAAATTGTTGATGCTTTATCTAAAGAATGTAAGAGTGTAAATGATATTGCGGAAAGAGCTGAAATTTCCCAGCCTTTGGCTTCACACCACTTAAAAACGCAGAGAAAAGCAGGTATTTTTCGTTTAGAAAAAAGTCGAGCTAATTTTAATTATTACTGTATTAGAGATGAAATGGACTGGGAGTTAATTAAAAAATGCAAAGTAGTAGTAAAAAAAGTAGAGGAAAATAAACCTGATTAGGAGGGTATTAATATTTGGGGACCTTGTTTTGGTGTTGTCTGGATGATGATTTTTCCTTTGATTGTTAGGTATGTTTGGATTTATGTTTTATATGATGTTCAACCGAATTAACCATTCAACAACTTCGAGTAGAAATAAAAGAACTTAGACAACAAAAAGGGGAATTATTTAATGGAAAACAATAAAAACATTTTAAATAAACAGCACCCTCATTGGGAAACAACATTTTCAGACAAGGTGGATATGTTTGGTCAAATGCCAAGTGAATCGGCAATTAAAGCTGTTGAATTATTTAAAAAACAAGGAATAACAAAAATTCTTGAATTAGGTGGCGGTCAAGGTAGAGATACCATATATTTTGCACAAAACGGTTTTCAAGTTTATGTTTTAGATTATACCGATAGTGGGGTTACAGCGATCAAGGAAAAAGCACAAGAATTTGATTTATCCAACTCAATTACCGCTATTCAGCACGATATAAGAAATCCTTTACCTTTTGCTGATGGATTTTTTGAAGGTAGCTATTCTCATATGCTGTACTGTATGGCTTTTACTACTCAAGAACTCGAATTTCTTTCTCAAGAAGTAAGAAGAGTTTTGAAAACAAATGGAATTAATATTTACACTGCTCGAAATACAAATGACGCTCATTTCCGTATAGGTATTCACAGAGGAGAAAATATGTATGAGGTCAGAGGTTTTATTGTTCATTTCTTTGATAAAGAAATGTTAGAAAAATTATCAGAAGGATATAAAATTCTAAAAGTTAGTGAGTTTGAAGAAGGTGGATTACCGAGAAGGCTTTATCTTATTATTCAAGAAAAAGAATAAAATCTTACTTTAACTACATGAAAATTAAACTCTAATAATTAGGAAAAAGACTAAACTAAATAAAATGCAAGCATCAATTTTTTAAAAAAAGAGTGGCGACCTATTAAAGATTTACTAATAAATTGGTGGTCAGGAAGCTTCTGATATATTTAAGGTATCTCCTAAGTTTTCTAACCTTCGGATAGAATTTCGTACGATGGAAGCTTGCTTTTGTTTATCAAAATAATCTTCGCCTAAGTCTACATACATTTCTTTTCTTTTTAAAAGGTAATAAGCAATTCTTAACATGACGTGGCCAACGACAATTCCAGCTCGTTTCCTGTCTCTACGTGCAGCTGTCCATCTATATAGTGCGCCAAGATAGTTTTTGGAGGATCCAACTGAATGATCGGCTTCGGTTAAAGCAGATTTTAAATATTTATTTCCTTTTTTGGCTCTGGTTGATTTCCTTTTTCCTGCACTTTCATTGTGTCCTGGTACGAGTGCGGCCCATGAACATAATTTGGCGGCACTTCCGAACAGCTTTTCAACGTCCGTTCCGATTTCAGCTAGAATTTGTTCTGCCATTCGAGTCGCAATACCAGGTATTGAATCCAGTCGTTCTATGTCTTCTTGAAACACACTAACCCTTTGGGTAACCCCTTGATCGAGTTGTTAAATCTGTTCAGTCAGAAAATCAATATGAGTTAGAATGGTTTTGAGCATCATACGTTGATGAGGATTCACATACACTTTCAGGGCAAGGATTAAATCATCCTTTTTCTTCTTCATCGAACGTCGTGCAAAGTTTGCTAGTTTCTCTGGATCATCCTCACCATTTGCGATCGCATTAAGCATGTCCTTTGATGAAACGCCCATAATATCAGATACGACAGAGCCTAATTTGATATTTGCACCTTCAAGCACCTTTTGAATTCGATTATGCTGTCTGGCTCGTTCTTCAATAATACTTCTGCGATAACGAACAAGCTCACGCAATTCTCGTTGATTTCGATCAGGGATAAAGCTTGCTTTCAACAACCCATGACGAAGAAGTTGAGCGATCCACTCAGCATCCTTTACATCTGTCTTTCGACCAGGGACTGCTTTCATATGTTGTGCATTAACAACTAAAAATTCCATTTCTTCAGCCTCAATTAAGTTCACGATAGGCTTCCAAAACACACCTGTGCTTTCCATAGCGACATGAGTGCAACCATGTGATTTAATCCAATCCACCAGTTGAATTAAAAACACCGTTTTTGTAGAAAATGTTTGAATCTCCTTTCCTTTTGGGGTCATAATGCAGGCAGTAATGTTGTTTTTATGTACATCCATTCCGCATACTCGTTCAATGATAACTTCCATTGAAACCATCCTTTCTATGGCGAAAAATTAGAGGCTGGTGCAAAAACCAGAATAGGATTAATCTACCATGAGTGCTTCCCGTAAGGGAGCGACAGTCTGTGATGCACCGAGGTCGTTGGAGTCAGACTAACTGATGGGCTCTAATGGCACCATAGTGTATCGACCTTCCTCACCCAGCCATAGAACCAGTATTGACGGTTTTCCACCATTTTCATTCTCTGTGGTGCAGCGCTGTTTTTGGCGCTGCATGAATGGCTAACTGGCAGGTTAGTGGAAGAAGAGGAATGAAAATCCCTTTCTCTTTAATGCCGCATTTGACATAAATTGCGAAGTATCAATAAAGTTATTAACGTATTATACTCAAAAAAAGGTATAAAAAGAAAAGAGGTGAATTTTAGTGAGGATTTGGTACTTATAATACACTCTCCCACTCACTAAAGATAATTTATGAAAATTAAATTAAGAGATTTACAGCTATCAGATAAAGAACATTTCTTTTCATGGATAAAGGATAAAGAGGTTATAAGATATTCTTTATCAATATTTCAGAAAATGAAGGATAATAACGAAATATCAAATTGGTTTGATATGCTTTTATTAGAAAAATCTTCTTACAATAAAGCAATCGTAGATGATACAGAGAAAAAGTTAATTGGATATGCTGGAATAGCACAAATTAGTGAAACAAATTTATCTGGAGAATATTTTATTTTCATTGGTGACAAATCTTATCATGGAAAAGGTATTGGCACATTTGTAACGAAAGAAATTATTAATAATGGTTTTCAAGAATTGGGGCTTAATAGAATTATGCTAACAGTTTCAGAGAAAAACATAGGAGCAATTAAAGCATATACTAATGCTAACTTTAAAACCGAAGGAGTTATGAGACAAGGGTTCTATAGGGATGGAAAATTTCATGATAAAGTTATTATGGCAATTTTAAGAGAAGAATGGGGTTAATTTGCTATCTTATTAAATTATGAAACTAAATGTGAAGTGAAAATTATTCGTATAATCTTCATACTAAAGGAGAAATGATGTAATGCAAATTAGAAAAATAAAAAACAGGGGAGTTTTATTTACACATAGTAATCCAGGGTGGGATTTAAATGTTTATTTAATCATTGGGAGAAAATATAATTATATTATTGATACAGGGTTAGGGTCTTTAAGTATTGATCCAATTAAGGAATACATAAAAAATGATAATAAAAAAATAATTGTGATAAATACACATTATCATTGGGACCATGTTTGGGGAAATGGTTCATTAAGAGATTGTATAATTGTATCTCACAAATTATGTAGAGAAATGATTCAATCAAAATGGGAAGAGATGATACAGAAGAATAACCAGTATTGCTATGGTGAAGTTGAAATATACCTTCCAAATTTGGTTTTTGAAAAAGAACTATATTTTGCAGAAGACAAAATTAAATTATTTCATACACCTGGACATACATTAGATTCAATAAGTGTTTTAGATGAAGAAGAAGAGGTGCTTTTAGTTGGAGATAATGTTGGTGACAGTATGGAGGATATTATCCCAAGTATTTATTGTGAGAAGGATGTTTATATTAATACTATGAAAAAATATGAGGAAATGGATTTTGACACTTGTATATCAGGACATAATACAATTCTAAAAAAAGAAGTGGTAAGAAAAATATTAAGTATGATGTAATTAGAGTTGGATTCATTCACAACATTCTTTTATTGAGCATTATAGGTGGACAATCCCACCTATAATTTTTTTTGGCTATATTTCAACACTATCTTAGAAAAAGATAATTCGGATGTTCATGATAGTTCACTATATGAATTTAGTAAATGGACTTATTGTCGTTCTTGCCACAAACGACTTTTTAAAAATTCTTAATGAACAGTACGAACATAATGTGCAAAAGAAGAGAAGGTGCCTGTTAAACTACCATGAAAATAAGTTTCTTAAAGAACAGAAAAATGACAACACTTAAGAAGACCCTACTCAATAGTTAAAAAAACAGGAGAGTGTTTGTTAATAAGTCTATGGATTAGGGTTGACTGGATTAAGGTCAGTATCAGTATTGACACTTCCTAACCATTTTCATTCAATGTGGTGCAGCTCTGCTGCATGGCTAACGGGTGCGTTTAAGAAGATTAAGTGATTTTAGGACTGAGCCTATATTTTAGTTATTCCATTAAAGGGTGCTTGTGTTGTAAAAGGATTGCAACGGAGAATCTTTTTTTCTTATTCGATGGTGCAGGATTCTTAAATAAGATAAAGTGTATTTATGATGAATATAGTCTTGGGTCTATTATCTATTGTTTTCTTCTTTTTATAATTTGGGGGAATACCGCAGCTGTAACTATTAACCATAAAGTAAAGATGATACTCTAGAAAGAAAAAAACTAGCCTTTTTTTAAGGCTAGTTTTGCTGTTCTATAAAACGATTATTTAGTTAGTTGATTTCGATCCTCAATCTGTGGAGGTTCTTCCATCCAACCATTTTTGATCATAATCTTTCCCCCATCTTGTGCAAAAGTGAAAATATCTTTTGTAAGAAAAGCCATTTTTGTCGGCAAGTCACTTCGTAAACTAAATCCACCGCCTAATGCATTACTTCCGAGCCCAAATGAAGCTAACAAACTGGTGTTGTACATCATCAATTTGTCAGAAAATGGCGCGATTTTTGACCTTGTTGCTTTACCAGCATGAGTAGCTGGGGGCTCAATATAACTTTGGCGTAAAAATTCACCTAAATCTATTTCAATTTTTTTTGACAATTCCATTCCTTTGGAAAGATAGTTTTGAACCTCTTTATCAGCAGCAACTTGAGCGAATCCAATCATTAATTGCATCCCTACAAGGTTAGTTTCAATCGCATGATGGATAAGAGAAACTTCAACAGTATTCAGGGATCTAGTTTCACTAAACCATTTAAACCCATCCCTATAATTTTTATCCTGTACAAAATTAACCTGTTTTGGCATTGACACAAAAGGTGGACGTACCAGTACCCCTTTTTCTAAAAGGAATTGAGTTGATTGGCTGTTCATCAATTGGGATTCTGCCGTCAAACCTATAAAAAAATCTTCAATATCCTTTCGATAGGACAAGCCTGTGAAAAGTGCATAAAGGCTCATTTCCACTTTAGTCATCAAATGCAAATATATGATATCGTACATGTAATCATATAACTTTGGAACGCTTTTATATACATCGCTTTCTGTAAAACCTATAGGAATTACTGCCCCTTCTTGTTGAAAAATACTTGTAATCATCTCTATGTTTTTGGCGGCACCATTATAATGCGACTGTAACAATTGTTTTCCTTCATTATCGGAGTGCTCTATAAAATGTTCCAATACTCTGAGCATCATGGTTTTTTCTTGAAAAGCCATCCACAAATTAGCTAATTCTGATGATGTAATAGGCGCTTGACTCGAATTCTTCATGCTAAACCCTCCTAGTTTTATTATATATTGTAACCATTAGGAAATTATTTTATGAATTGCTAAACGGGTGCATATGTGGAAGAATGAGTTCCATCATCATTTGAAAGAGCAACTGTATGGGATGCAGAACACATTATAGATAGAAATATGGGCGATGATAAATGGAATAACCTATAAAAATAATTACGCAAAATGAAATTAAAACTATCCTCCTTGTTCAACTAATTGGGTGCGTTACTGGAACAACGATATAGCCCTTTTCTTCTTCAAGTAATGGGGCAGTTTAGTTGTGCGAGATGTTTCTAGCTTAAATTGAGATTGGTTACAATACTCAGGTAAAGGCTAGACAGTTCCTATCGGAACTGAAGGATTATATCGAAGAATCAAATGACGGGGTAACGCCCTGAAGGGTTCTCTCTTAGTCGAATAGCACTGGATTTAGTAATGAATGAGAGTGTTATAAGCTCGGTGAAAAGGCGTGAGAATTTACCGTACCAGTTCGGCTGACGAAAGCCTACCCGCGGGGGTGGTGTAAATCATAATGCTTGAGTTGAATAAATACGGTGAGTATGCTAAAGAACCTATAATAAATGGTTAAGCTGACGAACTTCTGAATGTACGGGTCTACACCTGCGATACATAGAAATGTGTATATCACCAAATTGTGAGGTTAGCAGTGGATGAGTAAAACTAACTAATATGAAAGTCCATGATATGTTACAGGCATATGAAGGGCTAACAGGCTTACAGGAAGCACCTAAGTTTATTCTATAATAGATATAATTCAACATTGTAAACTGATAACGTGGAAGGCTTACTCCTAATGAAACGGTAGTAAGGAAATCAATAATGATATTAGTTATTGCATAACTTACTTTTGTATCAGTGAAAGTGGTGGCACAGTACCGATGAAATGTCTAATCCACATGGAGGGATAGCCATTAGACTAATGAAGAATCAATCAACCATGTAAGACAGTTCTTTATCGGTTAATAAGGTTCTTGTCAGACTAAAAGAGGTTCAACTCCCAAGGGAGTCACCGACTTGTTAAAGCGAAAGAAACTGCGACACAATGAGTATTATGATATGCAACAGAGTTTTGATAATTTATATGCTCAAAGTGTCGATGGTCAAAATTTCTATGACTTAATGAAACTAATTAGTTCGAATGAAAATATACGTCTTGCTTATCGAAACATCAAAAGAAATACTGGGAGTAAAACGGCAGGTTCAAATAGATTAACCATCAAAGATGTGGAACATTTATCTGTGGAAGAAGTAATCAAAAAGGTAGAAAACATGCTTAGGCTCTACGAGCCAGAAAAGGTCAGACGTGTGTTTATACCAAAAGCGAATGGCAAAGTAAGACCACTAGGGATTCCTACTATATGGGATAGAATTCTCCAACAGTGTATTTTACAGGTGCTAGAACCTATTTGCGAAGCAAAGTTTCATAAGCACAGCTACGGTTTTAGACCGAACAGAAGCACACATCATGCCAAAGCTAGATTTGAGTTTCTCATCAATCAGACAGGGCTTCATCACTGTATTGATGTGGATATTAAAGGTTTCTTTGATAACGTCAACCATAGTAAACTATTGAAACAAATTTGGTCATTTGGGATAAAAGATAAAGCGTTATTATCAATCATTTCAAAGCTTTTAAAAGCAGAAATTGAAGATGAAGGAATACCCTCACGAGGCGTGCCGCAAGGCGGCATTTTATCACCGTTATTATCAAATATTGTCCTAAATGAACTAGATTGGTGGGTAAGTGACCAATGGGAAACTCTCAAAACAAGGTTTAACTATAAATACCCTGGAAAATACCAACCAATGAAAAAGACTAATTTGAAAGAATGCTTCATCGTAAGGTATGCCGACGACTGTGTGCCACGAAAGCAAACGAAGTGTGCTTGAGAAGTAAACTTTGTAAGCTATGCTGCACTTAAGATGAGAGAAGGCCTCTCGCAATCGCTATACAGGTAGAGATTGCAAACCGCCCTAAGGTGCGATGGTCAAAAGCTATGGTATTGAGCGTTAGGGGAAAAGGCAGAGCATGACTCTGTCAGGTATGTATTAAGGAGACGAAAACCATTGAACCGCTGATGAAGTATCGAAAGCATAGATGTGTCATCAAAACTGAGGGGGAGTCGTTAACTCAGGATTAGTTCGGAGGAAACCTGTTTACTGTCCGTTCGGTGTCCGGTATAAAGGCGGCGTGAACTTAATACAGGCTTTTGTGTGGAACGTGGGAACCTACGACATGGATGCTAAGGGAGAGATTTCAAGTGGAAGCCCCACAAGAATCAGAGTACCAATGCCATGTATAGGGACGGAATAACTCGTAGTAGCAATGAAATCTCCTAACGGAGATGGAGCAAAGGAGTTATGTTATTCAGTTTTATAAACAAGTCAACCATCAAATTGGGAGGAACTTATGCATAAAACAAAGCCATATAAGATATCTAAAAACATAGTATATGAAGCCTTCCTAAGAGTTAAAGCAAACAAAGGATCTGCAGTAATTGATGAGCAATCTATAGCTGAATTCGAAGGAAATCTCAAAGATAATCTGTATAAAGTGTGGAACCGAATGTCATCTGGCAGTTACTTTCCTCCAGCTGTTAAAGCTGTAGAAATACCGAAGAAGACTGGAGGTACTAGAACTCTAGGAATCCCAACGGTTGAAGATAGAATTGCACAAATGACAGTGAAATTATATTTCGAACCTTCGGTCGAACCATTCTTTCATGTAGATTCCTATGGATACAGACCTAAGAAAAGCGCCATTCAAGCGAAAGAGATAACTCGAAGAAGATGCTGGAAGTACAATTGGGTACTTGAATTCGATATTAAAGGTTTATTTGATAATATAGACCATGATTTATTAATGAAAGCAGTAGAAAAGCATACTCAAGTCAAATGGATAAAGTTATACATTAAAAGATGGTTAAAAGCACCTTTTCAAACGAAAGAAGGAATAAAAGAGCGTACATCCGGCACACCGCAAGGTGGTGTCATAAGTCCAGTATTGGCAAATTTATTCCTAAATTACACGTTTGATAAATGGATGGCTATTAATCACCCAAAGAATCAATTTGCTAGATATGCAGATGACGCAGTCATCCACTGCAAGACAGAAGATGAAGCAAGGAAATTACTTGATTCTCTAAACAAGAGAATGAACGAATGTAAACTTGAGCTACATCCAACTAAGACGAAAATTGTTTACTGTAAGGATGCAGACAGAAAAGAAGACCATGAAAATATTTCGTTTGATTTTCTAGGATACACGTTCAGACCAAGGCTGTCGAAGAACAGGTGGGGAAAACATTTTATGAATTTCACTCCTGCCATCAGTAATAAATCTAAGAAATCAATTCGGCAAAAAGTGAGAGACTGGAAACTGCAGTTGAAAGCAGAAAAGGACCTTACGGACCTATCAAATATGTTTAACTCAAAAATTATAGGTTGGATTAACTACTATGGCAAGTTCTACAAATCCGAAATGTACTCAACATTAAGGCATATTAATAAAGCCATAATTATGTGGGCAAGAAAGAAATATAAAAGGCTTGCTCGACATAAGAAAAGGGCAGAATATTTTATGGGTAGAATTGCAAAACAGAATCCCAAACTCTTTAAACATTGGGAAATTGGTATCAAACCTGCGGCTGAATAATGGGAGCCGGATGAGCCGAGAGGTTCACGTCCGGTTCTGAGAGGGACTACTGGGGAGGTTCCAGTGGTCTACTTGCCTCAAAGTCTTATGTCGCACTCGGTCACAAGCGATTAAAATGAATTACGCCATCAAAGACTTTTTAAAAACTAGGTTACATCTTGAAACCAGTGAAGAGAAGTCAAATGTCTTAAATCTAAAGAAGAACTCTTCAGAGTTCCTTGGATTTTCAGTTCGAGCCGTAAGAAAAGGCAAGACAAGAATGGGTTACGTGGCTCAATCGAACATGACCAAGAAAGCAAAATCGAATGCATTCATCAAAATTAAAGAAGCCATTAAAGCGATTCAAAAGAAACCATGCATAAAAACAGTATGGCATTACAATACAGTTGTAATGGGTATTCAAAATTACTATTCAGCAGCCACACAAATCACAAATAATCTAAGTAAGTTGACCTCCTACCTTGGCAAGACCTTATATAATCGACTAAAGAATCTTAGAACAGAAGCGAAATTTTCCGATATGACCAGTACATTACAAAAACGCTACAAGGGCTATGAACCAAAGTATTATAAGATAAGGGAAATGGTGTTTGTCCCTATCTATGCCCAACGGCATAAAACGAATCTTTGTTTCTCTCAAGACATCTGTAACTACACTGCCAACGGCAGAGCAAAGATACACAAAACCCTGAAGGCGATTAACAAAAATGTACTAAGTTATGTCATGAAAAACTTTATTCCAAACCGCACGATTGAATATAACGATAATCGCATTAGTCGGTTCATTGCCCAATATGGAAGATGTGCTGTTTCAGGAATTGAACTTGGCTTTAATGACTGGCACTGTCATCATAAAAATCCCTATCACCTTTCAAAAGATGATAGCTATTCAAACTTGATAGTGTTACATGAAGGCGTTCACCGACTCATACACCTGAAAGATTTGGATAAAATTCAGCCTCTACTTAATGCTTTACAATTAAACAATAAGCAAAAAGAAAAGCTCAATGAACTCCGTAAACAATGCAAAAATGATACAATCTGATTTGGAAATATACTTCTCTTCATTAAATACCTAGAATTGAATGAATTGGATTAGTTGGAACGCCGTATGAGGTGAAAGTCTCACGTACGGTGTGAACAGGGGGAAAAGGGGGGTATAACTTCAAACCCTTACCTATCTGTATGAAGAAGGAATCCAATCAGGATACGTTGAATTAAAATAACAATCATATATTAGACCGAGGTGTAACTGGTGGGAAG